>JBDGYW010000153.1:0-18431 GCA_039588935.1 Gemmatimonadota bacterium
TATTGTCACCGTACACTACGACAGTGGGATTGCGATAGCGGTACCTGGGATAGTAGTCCCAGTAGCCATAGCCATACCCGTATCCGTAACCGTAACCGTAACCATATCCGTAACCGTGGTACCAGGGATCATAGTATCCGCCCCAGTAGCAATCCCACCCGCCCCACCGGTAGCAAGCACTCCGTGCGTAGTAACGGGATGGCCAGCCCGTGAAACCAACACGCCACCAGGGGCGGTAAGACCAAAACGGATCGTAGTAGCCCCCGACGTGCACACCTACGCTATAGGAGCCGTAATCATACGGATCGGCGTACAGCGACAGATGTGCTTGTTGTCTGGCCGCCACTATGGTCTCACCCACACCGTATTGCACGAAGTCGTAGTCGAAATAGGCACCCGATGCCAACCGGAGAACCAGGTCGGTGATTTCCGGCTCTGGGTCTTCAGCCACGTACCAGACATCTCGCAGTCCGTAATCCCAGTGATCGCCGCGGACGTATTGCTCGAACTGGAATGGGTCGCGTGAGAATGCTGCGAAGACGGTCCCCACACCGTCCGATGAGTAGACACGGAAGGCATCACGGTCGGCGCCTCGGACGAAATTGTCCTGGATCGGATCGAGGGGGAACAGGACCCGCACACGTCCGTCCGGCTCTGAATGCAACACGAGCAAATAGCCGTCAGCTTCCGTGCGGACATCGACTCGCACGCGGTCGCCCAGCCGAGCGTGATCTTTGCTCAGCCAAAGCTTCACGGGAGGATCGTCCTGCTGAGAGAAAGCTGTCATCGGCATGTCTGGGACATCCGCGACAGAGACAGTCAGTGAAAACATCAACACGCTCAGCATATTTACCTCCAAGTCACCTTTGGCTGGTCGCGTACGACCTGCGCACTCTTGAATATGGCGAGGGTCTGGGCCGAAGCGCCAGCCAGTGGGCAATGTGGCGACTTCATCACGTCACCACGGCCGCTTGTTGGAGAACGCTCATTCCGTCCCCGCATATGGACAATGCCAGATGCGTGCCACGCCGTAAGTGCCTAACTGACAATGTCTTAGGGCGAGCACCCGTACCTGGATTCGTCCACTTCATGGGACGGATTGTCCTTTTCGGGGCTTATCGGGTGTCGGCGTGGCCGGATCGACTGTGCTGGCACGGACAATACTCTGTCGTCCGAACCTTTCGTTGATGTTGTCGACCGCTCGCAAAAGAAGTTCCTCGTGGTCGGCTTCAGAGCGAGGATCAGTTGCCTGGGAGTCGAGCAGCGAAAGTTGTTGACTTGTCGCTTCCTCATCATCGAGCTTCGAGGCGGCCACTCCGAGGAGCCGCACCCCGGTCCGCCGCTTCTCACGCAATCTGAGTGTCAATGCACGCGCGACATCCCTTATGATGTTGTCGGATGAAACCGCCGTGGGGAGGGTATGGCTGGCCTGCCTAGTCGTGAAATCGGTATCTCTCACCTTGACCGTGATTGTACGAGCATTTAGCCCTTTCGAACGTAGGTCAGCCGAGACACGCATTGCCAGACGCTGCAGTTCCTTGTCGATCTCCCGATCGTTGTGCAAATCGGAAGAGAAGGTGTGCTCGCGGCTCATCGATTTTGCACCACATCGCCCGCCAATTGGGGCGGAATCCATCGCTCTGATTCTGCGGTAGATCCACCGACCACCACGATCTCCGAGCCAATCGGTCAACTCGTCTTCGCTCAGGGCCAGCGCATCACGTACCGAGCGCAGGCCTCGTTCGGTCAGTCGTTCTTGGAAACGAGGGCCAACTCCCGGGATGTCCGCGAGTTGTAGTTCGGCGAGAAACGCTTGTTCATTGCCGGGCTCGACAACTACCACACCGGTTGTGCAGCCGTGATGGGGCTTTGCGCGTTTCGCGGCGAGTTTTGCCACAAGCCTCGACGTGCCGCCGCCGATCGACACGGAGATGCCGGTTTCGTCCAGTACGCTCTGGCGTATCTCGGCGGCTGTTTGGGCTAGGGGGGCCTGCCTGTACAGCCTTTCAGTGCCGGTCAGATCAATGTAGAACTCATCGATGCTTGCGGGTTCTACGATTGGCGTAAGTCGTTCGAGGACCTTCCGAATCTCTCGGCTCTTGTCGCGGCATGCGGTACCCGGAACGGGTGTACAGTGCGCATCGGGGCAAAGGCGTAGCGCCTGTGCCATTGGCATACCCGAACGCACCCCGAATTTGCGCGTTTCATATGAGGCTGATGTGACAACTCCGCGAGAGTCGGCAGCACCGCCAACGATTAAGAGTGGTTCAGACCCAACGCCGTCAGGGTCGACAAGCCGAGCGACCGCGACAAAGAAGGCGTCGGCATCGGCATGCAGGATGCGGCGGACGTGTCCGCTAGTTTCGTCTCTCCAGACTGCGTCGCACATCTAGAGGCAGGATCTCCCAGGCATATCGAACCGGGACTCCTCGTTGCGTTCGGAACGGGTCGCTAGGCGAGAACCGGACACTCGCATAGTGGATCGCGAAGACACCGCGCCGCATGTCGATCAACGGGCCGCCACTGGCACCTACGGTGGTCGCGGCGGTGTGAATCACCTCTCGGCTTGTCGTGTCACTGATGGTTCCGTTGGTAATGAGGGGTTGGATCAGCCTTCGCGATGACAACTCCGCGGCCAGCAGACGTACGTCATCGGTTCCAACCGCCTGCAGTATCCTCTGACGCTGGGCCCTGCTCTCGCGATACAGCAGGTTTTGCAGGCCCGTTGGATATGCGATGAGCACCAACTGATCGCCCGGCCCAGCGGTCCCGGCAGCGCCCGCCAGTGGCAAGACGGTTGACCGTGGCGCTGGGCCGACAATTCTCGCTACGGCCACATCAGCGAGGTTGGACACACCCTCGACGACCAACGGATATGATTGTCCGCCCGGCGGGAAATAGGCCCTCAGGTCGATGAACCGGCCTTCGACGTTTTGTCCACGGGATCGCAAGAACGAGAGGTACTCGTCTCTCGCCCAGGGTTCGGCCACATGACGATTAGTGAGTAAGACGCCTGCCGAGTCCACCAGGAATCCGGTTGCCGTACCCTGGTGTCGAACCGGGTCTCCGGAGCCTCCGAACGAAAGTGTGGGAGTGGGGCGTCCGCCGGGTCCCGCCTCGAACCTGACGATGCCCTGGTCATCGACGTCATATCTCAGTAGCCGGTCTCCACCCACCTCGGCATACCCATAGGTGAACACCAGCAACGCCACACCCCTGGAGAGCTCCCTGATAGCATCAGCGTCGATTCGCGGGTCGTTAGCGAGCCTACTTTGTTCCTCGGCGAGCAGTGCCTGCAGCGAGTCGGCCTGAAGTTGGAAGGACACGATGTCAGCCTCGAGCGCTGACCTAGAGTTCCGCTCCGCAGCAAGCGACTCGGACAGCTCGGCAAGCGCACGCTCGAGATCGGCTCTGTCCATTTGTTGCCACACGAATGCGACTCCGATTGCCACCGCTGTGATGGCCGCAACTGCCACAACGGCCCGACGGTTGCGCTTCCCGCGCGTGACCGCTAGGGCGAGCAGGTCCCTGGTCGTGGATACGCCGCGAGAGCCGGGGCCACCCCTGTAGTTGTCCGACAACCGCGTTGCCGTGAAGACCTCGGACGCCCGCGCGAGTTCGTTGGGATCGAGAGTCGGCATCGGTTCAGGACCGGCCCCAACCACGAACCGACAACCTGGTCCACCAGCGCCGAATTGAACGAGGTCCCCGTGTTTGAGAATGTGGTCCTCGGTAATCTTTTCGCCGTTTACGAAAGTGCCATTGCGACTCCCATCCTCGTGGAGTAAGTAAGTTCCGTCCTGGAACAACAGAGTGGCGTGTCTGGCCGATACCAGGACCTCGTTTGGTGAGAAGAGGACGTCACAGTCCGGATCTCGGCCGATACTCACATCTGCATCGCGCAGGTCGAATGCGGTCCCCGCTCGACTGCCTGTGAGAAAAGCCAACCGTGCCGCCATTCTGTTCTCCGATGAAGGAATGGGAGTCACTGAGAGCTAAGTCGGGCTAGGTGGAAGTGTCAAGTTTGGTGGCAGAGAGGAGAGGTGCAGGAGCGGGGGTGGCTGGAGGGGCATGTGCGGCTCACGCGGAATTGGCGCCGTACGCCTCCGCAGCAGGTCCACGCTCTGAAACTGCGTTGCGCCCAGACTCGTAAAGAGTTACGTACATACTCGATGTTTTCCCAGGGAGACTGGCCATGAAACCGGTACGCAGGCTAATGGTGACCGTTGGCGCGCCATTGATACTAGTAGTCGGTGTTGCGAGCGCCGTAGGGATCCGCAAGGGCTCCGCGTTGATCAATCAAGTTGAGGCGTGGGGAGACAGTCTGGAACACAGTTCCGGACCAGTCGAACTCAGGGTGGGGTCTGTGCCAGTCATCTCGAACCTGTACGTCGATGGTGACAGGGTGGGCAGCTATGAACGGATCGTGGTTCTTCGTCACGAGCCGGGGGGCGTCGATAGCCTTCGCATTGTGGTAGAGGTACCTAACTCCGGCCATCTCGCACATCTCTCCGAGTGTGATCTGCAGGCGGATCCGGAGGCGCTGGAAGGCGATTTCCTGGAGGGCTTGAAGCACGTAATGCACTGTGTTACCGAATCCGAAGGTCTGGTACCCTTCGGGAGTGTCGTTTTTGAGGGAACGGAGCGTGCGACCACGCTACTCATAGAGCCTGATCTTGTGCCGTGCGAATCAGCGAGCGGTCGCGGTGATTGCATGGATATGACTGAGTTCCGCGAGGATATGGAACGGCTACGTGATGATATCCGCAGGGATGTCCGCAAGAAGACGCGCAGGATACGCGAACGTCGCAACTGATATCCGATTGCTTGTCCCTAAAGATCGACCCCGTCCCGGCGCGAGCCGAGGCGGGGTTTTTAACTCTCGCGTTGAGAATGGCCTAGCGCACGTCCCCCTCCTCTAGCACCGCCACACCTTGTTCGAATACGATGTCTACCGGGATTCCCAACGTGGATAGCCGATCGAGTTCCGCCTGTAGCGCCGGGCCAACCATCCCCTTCTCCTCGAGCAGTCCACCCGCCGCATCGTAGTCGCCGTTTCCCTGAATGGTGAGGATGAGTTCCGAAAGGGCCTCCATCGCTGCCTGCATCCTGTCGAAGTCAACACGGTATTTGCCGGTTGTTTCGTCGCGGCTAAACGCCTCATGCTCCTCAAAGAAGTGGAACCGCACCATGTTCGCCCGGCCGTGGGCGCTCGACGCGCCGAACCTCACCGAGCGGAAGATACCTGCCATGAAAGTGACGTAGTTGTCCTCGATCGTACCCTCGGTAAGGTGACCCTGCTCCCGGAGCTTCGTGACCATATAGAGCCCAAGGATGTCCGCTTTGCCCTCTTCTATGGCCGAAGCGTGTTCCCGCAGTGCTTCGCGCACAGTGCCGCGTTCGTTGATAGTGTTGTTGACGCCAAGTCCGTGCGCGACTTCATGAAACATCGTGTTCTCAAAGAATGCGTCGAAGGTGATGTACTGCTGCTGGTCGTCGACAATGAGCTCCTGTGCAATCGGGACGAGGATTTGATCGAACTTGGCACGCATTGCGTTCTTGAGCTGCAATCGGCGCGCACCCTTTTCCTGTTGCACGACCTCGTCGTTGGGCAGGTTGATCGCAATCGTCTTCGAGCCCGAGTTCGCGTCGCCGGCGTAGTAGACCACGTCGTAGGCGTTCAGATCGGAACCGGTGCCCGGCATTTCTCTCTTGTACGCATCGTTCACGGGTAGACCGCGCTGTAGATCGGGAAGCAGCGAAGCAAACCGCGAGAGCCTCTCGCTCCACTCCCTGTCCTTGATCAGAACGTATGCCTCATAGGCTGCCTTGTAGCCGAACAGCCCGTCTTCATATGTCTCTATCGGGCCGATGACTACCTCTATGGTGTTTTCCTTCATGTCCATCCAGGCCATGTCGCTCTCGCGGTACTCGTCTGTCAGTATGGCTTCGGACCTCAGTTCTAGATAAAGGCGCAACCCCGGATCGTCGGCCAGCGCTGCGGCTTCGGCCAGCTTCTCGGATGCGACGTTGACCTGCTCGGCGAATGCCTCGTGATAGGGCAAAGGATAGAGGCTGTTGTCTTCGCGGCGACGCACCAGAGTATATAGGCTTCGCATAGCGGTCACGACGTCATTCGGAGCATCGAGGGCAGCCTCGAATTCCTCCCGAGTGATGTCGGTAGGGTAGAGGTTGGCTCCTGCGGGTTTGGAACCTACCCCCTCTACGAACGGGGCGTCGCCTGCCAGTCGGTCCCAAGGGCCAAAGTTGATCTCGACGTAGCGGCGCAATGCTGGGTCATCGATGGTCGCTAAAAGAGAATCCTTGTTCCCAAAGGCCTGCTCCCAGAATATCGGGTCCATCTGCTCGGCGGCCTCGATGAGGATTGGGATCATCTGACGTTCCCGTTCGGACAACGTGCTCATGTCGGCAGTCAGTCGCACAGTGGCGTACTGGTCGACAAGACTCTGGATATCCGTTTCTTGACTGTCACAGGCGGTCATAGAAATACCAGTAGCTAAGAAGATGCTGGTGCTGATGAGGCGGTGGATCCTGGACATGATTGATCTCGCAGGTGAATTGACGAGATTGAATGTAGGGGGAGGGGTTGTGAGTGGTAAGTGGGTCGGGTACCTATGATCCAACTCACTAGTCACTTCTCACCACCCTCCACCTAGAACCGCGCCAGATACGTCACTTTCAGAACACCGCCGCGGTCATCGAAGGCCCACAGCGAATTGTCTTCACCTCGCCGTTCGTTGAACACTATGAACAAATCGCTGCCTGGTGAGTGGATGAAATTGATGCGCACGTTCGCGGACACCGAGTTGTCGAGGTTGTTGTATTGCAGCAGCGTGTTCGCAATGAGCCGCGTCGAGAAGGCATAGGACAGCCGGACTGAAGCAACATCAGCGGTGAACGAACCATCAGGTACATCCACGAAGTTGCGATTGAATCGCGCTGAAATGGATACGTTGGCGTTCGGATTGAGTGTGAGGTTGCCGTTCAAGGATAGCATCTGTCCGCCGAAGGTCCCCTGCGCGATGCTCTGCGTTCCGAATACTACTGGCCGGTTGCTACTCGTGTTGGCGAACAAGAAGACCTGCCAAAGATCGTAGTCGCCAGCCGGCACCTCAACGTCGTCGCCCAACTCAAAACTCTCATCGATGCGATTGAAACCGCGCCCGTAGTAGATCATGAAGTTCTCCCCGGAGTTCCACTGAGGGCTGAGCGCAACTCCAACAGCCCAATCTTGGAGTAGGCCGTCCAGGCGGGTAAGCACATTGATCGCCGAGAAGAGGTCCACCTTACGGAGCCCCAAGAACCTTGGCCGTGGTGAAACACGTACGTGTCCGTCGGTTCGTCGTATGTCGGAACGAGTGACAAAGCCAACGTCCGCTGTTGCTTCAGGGCCAATCATCATGTGCTGGAGGTTGCCCCCCACCCGGTCAGTTGAAAAGTCCAGGTTCATGCGATAAGCGAAATCATCTCCGCCGGCCTCCGAAGTCCCCGTTCTGACGCCGAAGCCCTGCACGTTGAGAGTGCCAGTCGGCCAAAATGACCAGTCCACTCCCCCCGCGGTGCTCCATCCGTTATGATCACGGCGGTCAGTCAGCATGGCGCCGACGTAATGCCGATCACCAATGTCTCGCTTGACACGGGCTACCGCGAAGTTGGTGCGCGGTTGATCGTAGGCTGAGTCGGTCGTGACATTCAACAGACCGATTGTTTGGTCACCGACCCTGCCTGTCAGTCGAAGCCCGCCGAGCACTGGGACTTCGCCGTCCTCTGCGATACCAACGGGGTAAAACAGAGAGAACCTCGTCAGGTTCACTTGCTCGTCGTCAACCTCTACCTGCGCAAAGTCGGTGTTCACGGTCATGTCGAGCACTAATCCGGGTCGCACTTCATACTTTGCGTCAACGCCAACCTCGAGCCGCGGATCGGTGTCGATGTCTGTTTCGCTTTGCTCTTGGGTACCGCCAACCAACAGGTATGGCTTTGCCTCGAGATTGATACCTGCCCGCGGCAAGTCGGTGAGGTTCTCGAGATGTCCAGCAGCACTGATACGGTGGAAGCCATCTGTGGACCTCGACCAACCGCTCCAAAGCACTTCCTCGTTTTTCCGTCGAATGACCCTGTAGACATTGAAGCCCCACGCTTCACCAGACGGCCCCGTGGGATAACGTAGTGAACGAAACGGGATCACAAACTCCGCCGACCACCCCTCGGGTATGCGTCTGGCCTTCACCTCCCATACGGCGCGCCAATCAACATTGATCTCCCGGCCCTCGTCAGTAATGAGCGCTTCGAATTCCGCACCATTTGGGTTCGTTGCGAACACTGCGGCGTTTCGGTGGTCGTGAAAGGTGTCGAAAAGTATCGCTATGGCATCGTCGCCTGCGAATACGGCTGTGCCTCCGAACTCATCCACGCTCATCAACTTGTCTCGTTGGAGGAGCCGCGAAATTATTGCGTCTGGCCTGCTATCGCGGGCCAGTACGCCTATGTAGAGCGCAGTTTCGTCGTAGAGAACACGGACCTCCGTGACCTCGGTGGCGTCTGCGCCATCTAACGGTTCTCGTTGACGAAAGCCCGAGGTCACCGGTGACATTTGCCAGATCGGTTCGGTCAAGAGGCCATCCACAACCACATTTGCCGAATCGTCGTGAAGCTGGACTGCTGAAAGTGACGGCCGCGTGATCTCCTGGGCGTATGAAGGTCTGCACAGGAACACGGTGATTGCGCCGAGCGTCGCAAGTCTTCGCAAGTGTAGAGGAATGTCCAAAGGCAACAAATCCGTGGATGAATGCAGGACCGGAAGCGTTTTCGTGACCGCGCACCATCGCTAATGTGTCACCGCAGATCAAGTGCTCTCGCCGAGACGCCGAGGTTTGAGTACCATGTAGCCTCGACATTACCATAGGAGCTGAGGGGTTTGAGCAGCCCGAAAGAGAGCACCTGGTCCAAGAGAAACTTGTCTCCGACGATTCGCGTTGCCGTCGGTGCCTTCCTTATCAGCTTCTCACCGGTCTTTGTGAAGTTGGCAGATGTCGGACCCGCAGCCGCGGCATTCTATCGCCTGCTGATAGGTGGAATTGTGCTGGCGGCTTTTGCGCTCGCTGGGGCCCGGTGGAAGCGGATGGAACTCAAGACCTTTTCTCTGGCTTGCGCGTGCGGGCTCATCGTCGCGTTAGATCTCACGGTGTGGCACCTGAGCATTCAGATCATTGGACCCGGGCTAGCGACCATACTGGGAAATCACCAGATCTTCGTGCTCTCCGCTTTCGGGCTGCTCTTTTTGGGTGAACGTCTTACTGCTCGATTGGGTCTATCCATCATCCTGGCGATGTTTGGGCTGTTTCTCATTTTCGGACTGGAGTGGGGCGAGTCTGATGCTCGGTTCAAACTGGGCGTCGTGTGCGGAGCGCTCACGGCATTGCTGTATGCGACCTTCTTACTGGTGTTACGCCACGTCCAGTCTGGCTCAATGGCTCCGGAGCCAGTCGTAACGGTCGCGATGCTATCGATCGTTGGTGCTTTCGTGCTCTCCGCACATGTATGGATTGGAAGCGAGAGTTTTGTGGTACCGAACGCACGTACGTGGATGATACTTGCTGCGTACGCGATCGTGTGTCATGTGATCGGCTGGGTGTTGATATCGACAGGTCTACCCGGATTGGAAGCTTCGCGAGCCGGTCTTGTTCTACTGTTACAACCGGCGCTGGCGTTCGTGTGGGATGTGGTGTTGTTCGGCCGACCAACGGCCGTGATCGAGGTGCTGGGGGCCGTGATGGCGCTGACCGCGATCTATCTCGGGACTCAAAGGAACGGGGCTAGAGAGGCTGCATGAGCTGGATAGGCGGCATTCCCCAATCACCACTCACGCTCATTCTGATCTGATGCTCCGACCTCCCTACCTTCCCAACCAGTAATTCACTTTCACCAAGAAAGTGTTTGCGCTTACAGCATCAAATAGACTGGAAACACCGGTTCTAAGATTGAATTCGCCTTGATTGGTGTATTCGGACCGGCCGTGCTGCCACACGAAAAAGACCGTTGAGCCCGGAAGATACTCCCACCGCAGGACGGCGTTCGAACGTAGCGACAAGTATGTGAAATCCGGGTTGCCCAGGTTTAGGTCGGTCGCACCGTCGCTGTCGAAATCGAGCGAGACCTCACCATCGGTCACTGAGACCTGGTCTTCCTGGAAGGGGACCATACGATCAGCCCACGTCGCCCCTTTCGGGTCTTCCACTCTGCTGTAGCCCCTGTATGCGCCGGTGGCTATGAAAGGCTGCATGTAGAGCTGCAGTGAAAGGTTCGGCGTGAAGGTCAGATTTCCACGGAATGTCATACTCGCTGTGGTTCGCTGCAATTCGCCGTACAGATACTCGGTGTCGCCCAGTACGTCCTCAGTGCGCAAATACTGCCACGTGCTGAGTTCCCTGTTGAACCCTGGTGCGGCGGTGAAATCCAGATTCCCGGCGACTCGCCAGGACAGGTTGTGGTTGACGCTCCACGACCAGCTACCGGCTTCAGGCGATTGCCTTATGTGACCGCCGATGCCGCCTCTGACCGACTTTCGGTAGTCCGAATTGAAGTTGAACCAGACGTTCCAGTTGCCTGGCCTAATGATCCCGGGGCCCCCTCTCAAGGAGGCTGAAGAAAACCCCTCGAACTCACCGTTGAAACCGAACCCTCCGTTCCAGTAGTTCAAGAGAGTGAAGTGGAGGTTTGCGTTGCCTCCGAGGGCCTCGCGGTCCCAGCCGTAGTTGAATGCCGACCATTGGTTGAAGTTCAGGAAGAATTCGCGGAAGACCTTGCCTGGCTGCTGCCAACGGCGTTGGAGCCACGTCCACTGTATCGTTCGATCGGCTTCAGGCATGAAGCCAAGGTCGTTCGCTTCGAATCCGGGTGTGCGAGTGTCGAAACCCGCAGAGTACCGCCAGTTGCCGGCTATCCTCCCCAATGACACCTGTGATGCGAATCCTGAAAGAGATGTACGTGTCGGATCGAGGCTCACATAGTCGGCATCGGGGCGTTGGTAGAGATGTGCGGCTGACCTCTGGGTCCGTTCGATGGCTTCTTCTGATCCTGCAACTCTGCTGCCGACAATCCGACCGCTGAATGAATAGGTGTCATTCAAGAACCTGTGATTCCAGTTCGCTCCGAAAGTCAACGCCGAGCTGTGTAGATACTGCAGATTGTCAGGCAGGTGTCTTCGTACCGCCGTGCCGAACAGTCCAACCTGAGTCAGACCTCCACGAAAGTCACGAGCGAGTCTTCCAACCATGTATTCGGATCGTGGTTCAACGACGTCGACGAACCGATTGCCGGTCGCATCGACCACCTGGGCTTCTTCCTGTGCCGTAACCGCGGTAAGGAGTCCGACAGTCCAGCCCCCGGGAGTTCTGCCCGACACCTTTGCCGCTCCATAGATGGTGGTCTGATTTACTTGTTCCGAATAACCACCGCGCGGATCCGCGCTTCCATGTGGGGCACGTCCTATACGGCGCGTGTAGAAAAGACTCTCGTTCTCCATGTCGCCGTCACCTAGCCCGATCGAGAAACGAAAGATGTCGATCCCTTCATTGAAGAATGGCCGTCGTTCAGGAAAGAAGCTCTCGAACGCAGTGAGGTTTACTACCGCAGGGTCTGCCTCCACCTGGCCGAAATCGGGGTTGAAAGTGGCGTCGACCGTGATGTTGGACGTGAGTCCAAACTTCAGATCTCCACCAGCCGACACGTTGCCGTTGGTGCCGTCTCGGAACGGATTACCTGCTTGAGCCGGTTCCCTTGTTCCCGTTAACACTGTGTAGGGGAGAATCTCGACTCGCTGAGGAGGGCGAATACCCTCTATGCCTTCGAGGTCACCAAAACGCGAGACAAAACCTGGCTCTGCTTTTGGGGCAACTCTCCAGAAGAGTTCTTCGTTGAGCCGAATGATGTTGCGGTAGACATTGAAACCGAACCTGTGTTGATCGGCGTTGGGGAACCTGAGCTGACTGAAGGGTATGCGGAATTCCGCCGTCCACCCCTGATCGTCGCGACTCGTTCCGACATCCCAAACCGCATCCCAAGAATCGTCATCCTCTCCGTCATCGAAGAAGTAGATATCGCGCTTGACTCCTGCAGGGTTGACCAAGAACACGAACGCCGTGCGTCTATCCCGGTACGAATCGATTGCTATGCCGAGCCAATCCGAAGGTGACTCCATGTCACGCCTCGTGAGTTGTGCCTCGATCTCCCCGGCATGCGAGTCCCACGCGCGGACGGCAACGTATAATGCCGCGTCCGTGTAGAGTACTCGGACCTCGGTTTCCTCGGTCGGTGGCTCACCCTCGTTCGGCTCGCGTTGGGTGAAGTCGGTGAACGGACGCGCTGTCTGCCAGACAGATTCGTCCAGCTTACCGTCGACTGTCGGACCCGACGGTAGGGCCCGCACCGCAACCGCGAATGCGGTTGTCGTACCGCCATTGCCGCCTACCGACTGTTCCTGTGCAACAGTAGGGTCAACGGTCCCGAGGCTGGTTATGGTAATTGTCGCACCAAGAATGAAAACGCGGGTTTCAGGCACAGAGATCTTCAAGAAGCACTCCCACCGGTGTTGGTGTTCCTCTTTGATACGGATATGAACACTACGCGTGCCCCGGGGATCTTGTTTCCTCTACACATGGTTGGATGCGGCGGCGATACAAAGCGCTAAATGTTCCGATGGGGTATTTCGGGGAGTGGACCTGGCTACTTGATCAAAGTTTCACCCGTCATATCCTGCGGCTGTTCCAGCTCCAACAATTCGAGGATGGTCGGCGCAATGTCGGACAGCGTTCCGTCTCGCAACTCAACCGTTTCCTTGTCTGGCCCAACGTAGGTGATATCCACCGGGTTCGAGGTGTGTGCTGTATGAGGTTGGCCGTCTTCGGCAACCATACGCTCAACGTTGCCGTGGTCTGATGTGATCAACGCGACACCGCCCAGCTGCTCCACGGCTTCCAGTACCAAGCCGACCGATCGGTCCACCGTTTCGACCGCTACCACTGCGGCTGATGCGGACCCGGTGTGCCCCACCATGTCGCCGTTGGCGAAGTTGACGATGTAGAGCTGGTGAGACCTTGCCCTCAGCTGTTCCGTCAGCGTCTCCGTGACTTCCGGGGCGCTCATCTCCGGCTGGAGGTCATACGTAGCCACCTTTGGAGACGGAATCAGGAGGCGATCCTCACCGTCTACTGGTGGCTCCACGCCGCCATTGAAGAAATACGTGACGTGAGGGTACTTCTCAGTTTCGGAGATGCGAAACTGTGGGATACCGGCATCGGCTAGTATGTGTGCCAGGATGTTGCTGAGCTGCTCTTGTTCGAATGCCACAGGAAGCTGCAAAGTGGCGTCGTACTCGGTCATGCATGCAAAACGAATCTCGCGTTTCGCCCTGCGTTCAAATGCGGTGAAATCCTCCAGGACTAATGCACTTGTAATCTCACGTGCCCTGTCTCCGCGAAAGTTGAAGAAGATCACACCGTCACCATCTTGAATGGTCGTTGCCTGTGCCGGTGAGCCGTCCTGGATGAGCGTGGGTGGAATGAACTCGTCAGTCTTCCCTTCGGCGTACCATTCCCTCGTAGCATCGACAGCATTGTCGCGTGTTCTTCCCTCACCGTGCACGAAGGCTGCGTAAGCTTTCTCAACGCGGTCCCAGCGGTTGTCGCGGTCCATCGCGTAGTACCTGCCGATCACGGAAGCGACCCGACCGACACCGAGCTCATTACACTTGTCCACCGCATTTTGCACATACCCGGCGCCGCTGGTGGGTGGCGTGTCACGTCCATCCATCAGACAATGGAGCAGCACACTGGACAGTCCGAGGCGTTTTGCCATCTCGAGAAGCGCGAACGAGTGAGTCTCGTGGCTGTGCACTCCCCCAGGACCGCATAGTCCGATTAGGTGCAATGCGGTTTCCCGTTGTCTGGCATGCTCCATGGTCGAGCGGAGGACGGTGTTGTCGAAGAACTCTCCACATTCGATGGATTGTGTAATTCGTACCAGGTCCTGATAGACTATGCGGCCGGCTCCGATATTCAGGTGACCAACTTCGGAGTTCCCCATCTGGCCCGGCGGAAGGCCGACTTCCTCACCCGAGCAAAGCAGCAGACTCCAGGGATTTTCTCGCGCCAGGCGATCGTGTACCGGAGTGCGTGCGAGCGCTATGGCGCTCTGTTGTTGCTCTATGATCTCCGGTGGATTGGGGTTGTAACCCCATCCATCACGGATAATCAGGACTATGGGTGTCCGGGGCATGTGGACTCCGAGCTCGAAATGGTGCTGAGTGAGGTCGTGTGCGGCAACCGTTACAGGCGCCACACCCTGAATTATAGCCTGGACATGATCAGATGTTGACGACGTAGGGGACACTGCGCCTCTGCTTTGGCATTGCCCCTCCGCCCTACCTCCAGCCCGCCCTCACATGCTAATCCAGTAATTCAGCTTCACGACAAACGTGTTCCGCTGGTTGTCGCGGAACAAACTCCCCAGCTCGTCGAACGCGTTGAACTTGGAATCGTTGTCGTAACCGGTTTGACCGCGGTTCCAAACCAGAAAGAGTGTCGAACCTGGGCTATACTCCCAGCGAATCACGAGATTGCTCCGCAACGATCGCACACGGAAATCGGGATTGTCAAAGACGATTGCTTCAGCCGGGCCAGGGCCATCGGCATCTGCCGTGTATGCTCTCGAAGTCTCGTCATACAGCAGAGTCGAGTTGCCGTCTGTTCCATAGCGGATGAAGTCAAAGGTGCCAGCTTCGGCCAACTCCTTGAATCCCTGGAAGTCAGCTGCAGCAACAAACGGTTGTGCATACAGCTGGATTGAGAGATCCGGTGAGAGCGCCAGGTCCATCCTCACTGTGGCGTCGACGCTCGTCTGAACGAGTTCGTTGAACACATACCGGCGGCCGAACGTCGCGTTGGCGGTGGCGTCTTCCTGCTGAGTTACGTAAAACCCTCGCGCATGCGTCTTGTCGAAGTTCGGGATCAAGGTAAAGGTTGCGGCACTTGTCGGACGGATGCTGATTTCGGTTCCGAAACCGACTCCGTATCCCCCCGCGTCATTGTGTGCATAGTAGTAAAAGCTGCTAAACGAAACGGGCTTCCGATAATCCGATCCAAACGAACCGTTGATGGCCCATACGGACGGCGCCTCCACCTGGGGGCCACCGCGTGTTGCCTTATCGTCCATTCTCTTGAAGTTGTATGAAATGCCCGCGCCCAGACTCCAGTAATTCAACAACTGACCGTATAGACCTGCGTAAACACTCCTGCTTTGTCTTGCGCCACCGAAATTCCAGCTTTGTGTCAATGATGTGAAGAAGTTGGCTTGGCGGAAAACGGGCCCGGGATCACGCCACAGCCGTCTGACCCGAAGTAGGTGGACGATCCTGTCGGCTTCCCGCTGATAGCCGGCGTCGTTGATTTCGAAGCCGGGCGAGGTGAGCGCAAAGTCTGTTCCGTATATCCAGTTTCCCGCCACGCGTCCTGCGTGGAGTGAGCCTGCATATCCGGACATGGACGTCGCCGAAGAGTCGAGCACGACATAGTCTTGGTCGGGACGCTGGTAGTAGCGCGCAGATGAGCGCTGTGCTGCGAAAACCGCCGAGGAATCTCCATCGATCAACGAACCACTGAACGTGCCACTCACCGCGAACTGGTCCCCTGAGAAGCGATGGTGGAAACTGAGACCACTGCTGTACGCTGCCGAGCGGAGATCGTTGAAGACGGGATCATCGATGTGGCGGTTGGTGGCCGTCGTCATGAGTCCAATTACTGACGCTCCATCTCTCATGTCCTTTCGCAGGCTCAGGACCCCATAGTTGGTGAGTGGCTCCACGGGCTCGCGGGCGTGGGTTCCGTCGGCCCGAGCCACGCGTGCGGACTCACTCGATGTCACCGCATCCAGAAGTCCGATCGACCAGCCGCCAGTCTGTCCTGAGAGTTTGGCAGCGCCGAGTATGCGAGCTGCAATCGGGTTGTCGGCATATCCACCGGGCTCACTTACGGTCCGGGAGGGTGGGCGTCCAACTCGGCGAGAGTAGAAGAGCTGTGGTGCGCCAAACTCTGCGTCATCGCTGCCGGTGCCAAAGTGGAAGATGTTCGCGCCTTCCACGAAGAAAGGTCGGCGTTCCTGGAAAAAGGTCTCGAACACGGTCAGGTTCACCACCGCGGGATCGGCCTCGACTTGTCCGAAGTCGGGGTTGATCGTGGCTACTCCCGTCAGATCGGACGTCAAACCATACTTGAGATCCAGTCCGCCGCTGAGATCGTACACGGAGCCGTCGTCAAAGGGATCTGCCGGATTGGCGCCTTCCGTGTACCTGCTCTTTCCGACTGTGTACGGTAGGAGTTCGAGTCGCCTCGGCTGAGGAATATCACGCAAGCCCTGCAAGTGACCGAACCGAGAAGAATATCCGGTTTCGTCATTCGGCCTCCAACTCCAGCGCACGCGCTCGTCTTTTCTGAAGATGTCGCGCGAGAAGTTGATGCCCCAGGTTTGGATCTCTTCGGAAGAGAATCGAAGTTGGGAAAATGGAATTTTCATTTCCGCAACCCAGCCGAGTGAATCTACGCGCGTCGCGACAGACCAGACCGGATCCCAGGACAAATCGGCGTTGCCGTTGTCGTCTGATGCCACCCCATCCCATCGTGGGCCTGCCGGATTCACTCCCAGTTGGAATGAATTGCGATGGTTGTGATGGGAATCGATGTCAACCCAAAAAGCATCACTGGGCGTGAAGGTATCGCGACGACTCAGGCGTCCGACGACCCCGCCCGGTTCCGAGTCGAACATCCGTACGCCGATGTACAGAGCTTCCCGATCGTATGCGACTCTAACCTCAGTGCGCTCGGTAGGCGCTGTTCCGTCGTAGGGTCGAATCTGGGTGAATTCCGTCACCGGCACAGCCGCCCGCCAGACATCTTCGGTAAGCACGCCGTCGATTCTCGGGACTCCTTGCTCTGCCTGAACTGCCACGACTACCGGAGCTGTTCCACCGCCGGTGACGCTCGTAGTATGCTGCTGTGCTACCGTGACGGTACTACCGAGCGTCGAAATGAGCAGCACTACGGTACCCACGATCAAAACGCTCAGCGTACGATACCGAGCCTGCCGAAACACGAAATAATGCAGCGATTCCTCCCGCCGTAGGCCTATGCGCGGACCTGCTTGAAGGGTCGTTTGAGGTACGTACGAATATGAGTGCAGGAAGTTCCGAATGGCGCCTTTAGGTTCTACTAGCGCCGTACTGCAGCGCGGCACCGATTGAGCGTGCCGTTGCTCTGGGAAAGAAGTGAGGGAAATCACATGCGTTCACAGCAAAAACCATGTAGCTTTAAAGGTTATCGCGCCTACGGCGCGGATTTGAGCAGACCCATTACGAGTGACTGTTAGGTTGTTCCGTGAAGATATTCAGCATTGTTTGCGTTTTCGGTACACTCCCCGTTCTTCTTGCTGCCCAGGAGGCGGATACACCGCCAACCGAGAGGCTGGCGAGTGGTTCAACTCGTGACATCCCCGCAGCCGTGCGTGCCGTCAGAGCGGCTCCCGATGCCCCCAATGTGGACGGGCGTTTGGATGACGAAGCGTGGCGAGCCGCACCGCCGCTTACGGAGTTTCTGCAGAAAAACCCTGACGAGGGAGCGGTACCCAGCGAATCCACAGAGGTCCGGTTTGTTTACACAGATCGAGCGCTCTACGTCGGATTTCGTGGCTACGATCGGGAACCGGACCGCGTCTACGGCCGTCTCATGCGTCGCGACCAGCGGGCTGCTGCTGACGGGTTCTCTGTTGTCATCGACTCATATTACGATCGCCGAACGGCTTTCGAAATAAGTATCAACCCATCGGGCACGCGAAGAGATGTGTTCATCTACAACGACGGCCGTGGCCAGGACCAGTCGTGGGACCCAGTGTATGATTGGGCGACCCAAACAGATTCTCTGGGATGGACCGTCGAACTGCGGATTCCGTTTTCGCAACTTCGGTTTCCACCACGCGATTCGGTGGTATTCGGCGTACGCCTCAAGCGGAACATAGTGCGGCGCAACGAGGAAGTGAACTGGCCCTTTTTCCCAAGGGATCAAGCAGGCGAGGTATCGAACTACGCCGACCTGGTTGGTATCCAGGATCTCCCAAGCCCACGCCGCATCGAGGTTTTACCGTACACGGCCAGTAGTGCGACGTTCGAACCGGCCGAGGACGGAAATCCATTCGCAACAGGTAGGAGCTCCACCATCAGAGCCGGAGCCGATCTGAAGGTCGGGGTCACGAGCGGTCTAACGCTCGACCTCACTGCCAATCCCGATTTTGGTCAGGTAGAGGCGGATGCGGCCGAGGTGAATCTCACCGCGTTCGAGACGTTTTTCGCCGAAAAGCGACCGTTCTTC
>JBDGYW010000154.1:0-10723 GCA_039588935.1 Gemmatimonadota bacterium
GCATCGAACATCACCAAGGGCATCACGAAGCTCAGTGTCGCTCCCGCCGTCGCAAGCGAGCCAGTCGCTACCGGGATCAACGACCCGCGCTTGCCGACGCAGGACGAAAACGATGCGCTCGCTGGAACCTCTGGAGTTCCTGCGGCAGCCAACCCATACGTCACCAACTCGGACCCCCGCAACGCGGACGCTCGAGCTCCACTTACGCACACGCTTGCTGGCGCGGCCCACGGCTCGGATACTCTCGCCAACGTCAATGCGAAGATCAGCGATGCAACGCTAATCGACACCGGCGACTCGAGGCTCTCCGATGCCAGGACGCCAACCACTCACGGCCTCGGCGGGTCGGAGCACAGTACAACGACCCTCGCCGGCCTCAACGCGAAGGTGAGTGATGCGACTCTGGATGATTCAGGCGATCCTCGCACTCCGCTCACTCACGGGCTTGGGACCGCGGCGCACAGCGTGACAACGCTTGCCTCTCTCAACACGAAGATCTCCGACGCCAACCTGGACGACGACGGTGCCTCCCGGCCGCCAACTGGATCCGCCGGCGGCGACCTGAACGGCACCTATCCGAACCCGGGCGTTGACGACGGGGCAGATGGAACTGCCATCCACGACAACCAGGCCAGCGAGATCAGCGCGATCACAGAGAAGGTGAGCCCCATCGGGGCCGATCTGCTGCTAATCGAAGACTCCGCTGCAGCCAATGTGAAGAAGCGTGTCCAGATAAGCAACCTTCCCGGAGGCTCAGATCCCAACGCCATTCACGACAACGTGGCGGCGGAGATTGTCTCGATCACCGAGAAGCTGAGTCCGGTCTCGGCCGACATCCTTCTCATGGAAGACAGCGCCGCGGCGAATGCAAAGAAGCGCGTCACGGTTGGCAACCTCCAGCTTGCTCACGACATTGGTGGCGCCCAACACAACGCCTCCACGATAGCTCAGCTCAGCGCCAAAGTATCCGACGGCACGCTGGCCGCAACCGATATCACCCAGTCCTACAGCAAGCACCAGCATTCGCAGATCCAGATTCTTACCGACGCTGCCAACGTGGCCTGGACAGCTACCGACATGAACATGTTCCAGATCACCGCAACAGGCGGTGTCGGCGCGACAAGGCAGCTCGACAACCCGAGCGGTCTCGTGGCGGGGATGACCTTCATCTTCATCTTTGCCCAAGATGGGACGGGCGGACGCGCTCTCACCTTCGGTAGCCAGTTCGACTTTGGGGACGAAGGAGACCCCGATTTCACAACAGACGTCGCCAACGGAGAGGCCATGATCTCCATGGTCGCCAGGTCGTCGAGCCATCTGCTGTGCTCAGCCCTGAAAGGCTTCACTGTCTAAGGTGCCCTTTCTACTCCCCACACCGATACTCGGAGGGAAGAAGGGCTTTGCCCCTGTCGAGTTCGTTTCGTCCGCCTCGGACGGATTTCCCAATGGGGCGGGTGCGACCACAACACTAACCCTTCCGTCAAATCAAGCGGGCGACCTCATGGTCCTGTTCGCTGTTGGCTCCAACCCAACACTTGACTTCACGTCCGGCCCAGCAGGATGGACCCTGGTCGACAGCGACTCCCTGACGGCGCAGGGCAACGAAAACCGGGTCGGTGTTTGGACGAAGGAGTCGAACGGAGCCGAGTCGAATCCGAGTATCACCTGGGACGCGACCCCGACCCTCGGCCGCTACATGGGTGTTCTGGTGTATCGCAATGCGCAGCTCTACCAGGGTTCCGCGATGTCGACGCCAGCTACACTTTTTCAGGCGCCGCTCGTTAGTAGCACTGTCACATCAAACAGCTGGGATGACGCGGCCTCGGATGGGTGGAATGCCATCATGTTCTGGGCGAACCGAAACGCCTTCGACCTCATTACTCGAACGGGTACTCCAGGGGGGTGGACCCAGCGAGAGCACATCCTCGGTGTCAACGATCCCGGGGGTGACTCTCGAGATCGAATATTCACCCTCTACGACAAGCAGGGTGCCGACGCAGGATCAATCAGCGCGTCGTCCACTTTTGACACCAACGACGGTGTCTTTGCCACGACCGGCGTAAAGCTCGAACCCAAGGGCACTCCGATCCCTCCGAAGAACTTGACGCTCGAAGGATTCACCGCGTTCAGTTTTGCCGCCGGCGCAACCGACATCACGCTAACTCTCCCCGGAGGAACTGCCCAGGGAGACCTGATCGTCATTGCCGCCTACCAGGACAACACAACGTTTGGCTCTGTCTCAATACCTACGGGATATACACAGCTCGCGGAAGTGGACAACGGGAACGACGAGCTTGCTGTCTTCTACAAGATCGCCGGCGGCTCTGAGGGGAACCCAACGGTCCCCTTCGGAGGGATTGGAGGGGGAGACAACCACGCAGCACTCGCAGTCTTCAGGGACGCCGTTATCCCGACCTTCCAGCAGTCGGGCACAACCGGCGGAGATCCGGCAGGTATCCCCACCTACTCTGAAGACGCTGGCCCAAGCTTTGAATTCATCTGCACGGGTCACGCCAACGGTGGGAACACCCTTGCCATCAACGGGTTCCTGATCACTTCTGGATGGGCCAATGTTGCCGGCGGCTCGGGACAGGGTTCGGCTGGGGGCGCGGCCGCCATGATGATCAAAGAGAACGCCAACGGTGGAAGCATTAACCAGGGTGTCGACCTTAGCGCTTCACCATCCGGTGGCACCCTTTACATCAGAGCCCGAGTGGGGCAGGCGGCATAGCCATGGCACCCTTCCACCTACCCGCTCCGATTCTCGCTGGCTCCAAAGGGTCTTTTCAGCTGCAGCTTCGCGGCGGGCCGTCCCTGGCAAACACCACCGGAAGCACGGACATCGGCCTCACCATACCCGGCTCTGCTGGAATCGGTGATCTGATGATTGCCATCGCCATGCAGACGGAGAGCTCGATTGGCGTTGGGACCATCGACGGGCCAAGCACCTCCGGGTGGACGACGCTCTCTTCTGGGACGGCCACCTCGAACACCAAGCTCAGCATCTACTACAAGTTCATCGAGTCGGGCGAAGCCAACCCCACCATGCAATTCACCCAGACGTCTGCGAGCGTCGACAACTGGGCGGGGCTCATGGCCTTCACCGGGGCGGGCACGCCGTCGCAGGGGGTGCTCACAGGCGCGGTCAACACGGACCCAATCGTCAACAACTACTCTGAACCGCTCGAGTCCGACATCCCCGAGTCCTTTGAGATCATCGCCATGGTCGGTGACCAAGGCCTCGCCAACCTCACGTTCAGTGTAGAGCCGCCAGGATTCAAGGTGCTCTACACGGGCCTGCAGCCTGGCATTGGATCGTACTCGTATCGTCGCAACCGAGAGCGTGGCGCCACCAACTGGACGGGCGACATGAACCAGTTGACCAACCACACGCTGTCGCGGGTGCGCGTTCCTTTCGGCGGCCCACCGCCCGAGCTCGTGGGCGTCGGAACAATTGCCGCGGCCAACACCGCAGCCCTCTCGGTGAGCATGCCAGCCGGTGTTCAGGCCGGCGACCTGATCGTCATCGTCGCAGGGGCCTCTACCGGAACTACTCTCGACATCTCGAGCGTCACCACTGGATATACCAAGAGGATCGACGGCCACAATGCACTCGCTGGAGGAGAAGAGGTCTTGGACATCTGGACCAAGACGGCCGGCGTAAGCGAGGGTTCTGCGACCGTCAACTGGACCGCAGGTACCAACTTGAAGCTTGCCGTTGCTCTCGCCTACCGCAACGTGGCGACAATCGTCCCCGCGCCCGCCGCAAACGTAACTACCGGGGCCGCACAGACCCACACAACGAACACCTGGAATGACGACACCTTCGGTATCGCTATCGCGGCCTGGCTAGCCAACAACGATGGCGCCAACAACATCGACGTAGCCACACCGCCTACAGGGATGACCGCCAGAGCACTGATGGATGGCAACATCCATGGCGGGGGAGGGCGCCCGGACCTGCTCGTCTCGGTTTACGATATGCCTATGTCCTACCGAGGCACGATCAGCCGAAGTCAGATGGTCACCGCCGGCGCGCCCAACATAGCCTGGATCTCCGGGGGGCTTGAGCTGAGAACAATCTAGGAGAACCCATGACCCAAGCATTCCAAATAGCCCCAGGCCAAATCGGCGACAAGATCATCTACCCCATCTGGGCTGGTGGCCGCGAGACGCACAACAGCGACACGCCCCTCGTTGTCGGGGCCTTCGCCTTCAACCCCGACGACTACAGCTTGGCCGCGGCCAGCGTGACGTTCTCGATGATCGCTATCCTGGCCAACGGGACCACGCCGCTCACGACCCACCTCCATCTGGTCAACATCACCGACGCCGAAGTGGTGGCGAGCTCGGCACTGAGTCTGGTGGACTCCACAGCTCAGACGAAGCTTACCGCGGCCCTGACTATTGGCAGCGGCGCCGGCGAGATCAAGACGGGGGCCGAGAAGATCTACGAGTGCCGCATCTACCTGGACGCGGCGCCAGTGGACCCCGAAACAGAAACCATCGAGCTCTACAAAGCAGAGCTTCGAGCAACCTTCACGGTGGCATAGCCATGACGATGCCACCTCTTGTAAAGTCCTACGAGTTCGACACCAACCGCCAGTTTGTCATGGCGAGCGGAATCACCGACGAGACGGGCGGTCTGCGCCTGGCTAAGTACATCAAAGACCAGTGGCTCGACCAGTCTCACCACGGCATCGGCGGGACGATCGCAGAGGTTGCCGCCGGCGTCACGTACTCCCTGCAAATCAACCCGGGGGATGTCGGCGCCGACCCGCAGGTGGCTGGGTCGGAAGACTTCACCACTGCCCTGATCGGAAAGTACGTTGAGTTCGTCGGAGCCTCCAACGGCGGGAACAACGGTGTCTTTCAGATCACAGGCGTGCCCGCTGCAGACATCATCGAGTTTGCCAACGCAGGCGGCGTCCCGGAGGGGTTTTCCGGCAACTTCAGGATTGCTCGAGGAAACCTGACCAGTGGCAACGGCGGGCAGATGTCTCCCTGGCGATGCCAGGGCTCTGGAGCTGGAAGCACCGGTCGCGGCAACGCGCACGATGGGCTCGATCGATGGATCGACAACGGCGACCAGCAGTCCTCAACCAGCTCTACCGGCAACAAGTCCTGGTTCGTTTTCGAGAACACGGTGACCGGGTGCCAGTTTCTGCTCGTCCAGTACACCAACTCGAACAGTTTCAACTTTAACCGCCTGACCATCTACGCCTCTCCCGAGATTGGTTTCAGCGGCGGGTCTGCAACCGCCATCCCGACCGCCTCCGACTCTCAGGTCACAGGAGTCGACCGCTCTGACTGGCTCGGCACAGAGGGTTCGCTCGACAACCGGAACATCTACGGCCACCTCATTCAGTCAACCGACGGGGAGCAGACAATCTACTTCCTATCGATAGCCAACCGAATTTCCATGGGCGCCATGGCTGCCGTTCCGGTGGTGCACGCAGACTTCGCCACCGCGGACATCCCGTGGACCGGCAACCAGAATATCTTCATGTGGGACTCCTTCGTCGACACCGTTTTCTGGACCATCGCGGGGCTAACGGATACCGCTCGGTTCAAGGGAACGATCGACCACCTTGGATCGAACGGCGGCCCCTTTGTCTCGAACATGGTTCTGACCATGGAGCTGATTGGTGCGAGTCAGATGCCAGAGCTTCAAACCGTCAACCCAGAAGACCTCGCGCCTCGGCAATGGCCCTTCAATAGAATAGGTCTTTTTTCCACTACCGCTGGTGTTCGGGGGCGGCTTGGATACCTCGAGGACATCTGGGGGATCGCTGCCTCGTCGGGAAGCTTCCATGCACCGCAGGGGAGCTACTTCCCTGGGGACACCTCAAGAACACGGCTGAAGCTTGGCCACTACGCAGTCCCGTGGAACGGCGTGCAGATAAGGTTGGGATAGAACATGGCACTACCAGGAATCACAAAGACATGGGAGCAGCGCTCGAATGTAGTCGCTGGCATCAAGGGCGGTACCGAAGACACTACTCAGTACCAGTCCTACATCGACATCAAGAACATCCTCACCGACACAATCGGTCACGGGTTCCAGGTTGGCACCATCGCCCAGTTCTCGGGAACCACCTGGGAGGTCAGTGGCATCACCCAGTTCACCGCGGTTGGTTCGATGGTGGGAAAGACCATCAAGTTCCGTGGCCAAACCACGGTCGACAATGATGGGGACTTCCTGATCACTGCTGTGCCCGACTCCAGCACGATCCGTTTCACCAACAACAACGCCTCTCCTCTTGGGGAGGCCGTGAACGGAAGCTACAACGTCATCGGCGGCAACTTCACCAACCCATGGGTTCTCGATCACACTGTCCGCCAGCCCGGCACCGACCACATTGGAGTAGCGGGCGACGGCATTGACTCCCTGGTAGACTGGACAGACTGGTTAGGCGACGCCACCAACTGGTCACAGTTCGTTGTCTACAACCCGGTTACCGGAAGCTACTGGGGCATCTACGGGGACACGAGCTCCAACAGCTTTCGCGAGCGCAGTGTCTCCGCAGGCCTCTGTGCTCCTCATGTCATCGTCGCCGGCGGCGCAACCAATGTGGCGTTCACCGGACCCACCGTAACCAACCCCGAGGGAAGTGTTAACGCCCTCCGCACCTTTGAGGGCAACTCGACGAGCCCGTGGGGGACCGGCGTGAAGACCATCAAGCTCCACCTGTGGATCTCGGACGATGGTCAGCATACGCGACTCATCGGATGCGAAGACGGCTCGGCAAGCCTCTTCTGGTTCGACGAGACCGTCCTCAACCCCCATGCGCAATGGGCCACGAGCCCGACTACCCCGGTCGTCAGCTGCCAGGCCGACCAGGCTGGTGGCATTTGTGCAACCTACGCCCAGTTCAACGATACTCCGCATGTACTGGGAACCCCGATTCCCACACCCTCCCCGGAAATCTCCGACCGAAACAAACCTCTCTTCTACCTCACCGCAGAAGGATACGGCGCAGCCGCCAACGGGCAGAACCTGACGATACCGAACGAGCTCACCGGTGAGTGGCCGATGTATCCCATTGGCATCGCCAGCAACGAGATTGCATCGAAGGGTCGTCTCGGGCAGCTCGTCGACATCTGGTGGACCTCCACGGGCACTGTCGGCGGAGAGATGATCCCCGACGACCTGTCCCGTCAGTTCGTCTGCATCGGCGACATGATCTTGCCTAACGACGGGAGCATCCTGGAGTTCGGATAGCCCATGACCTACTCGGCAGACTTTGAGAGGGGCAACCCGGACTACGTTGAGACCTCGCCGTCGGCGAGCTCGGCGCACCAGAGCGATCACACGTTCGAGTTCTGGTGGAAGCCAGAGAGTCTCGTGGCCAGCGAGGATCAAACCTTCTGGGAGTCTCGCCATACTCTCGGTGGAACGCCCGAGCGCCTCTGGAAGACAGACAACGCCGGATCACCCAGGCTTCGACACTACATGCAATCGATCGGCGGCGTTGGCCCGACCGCTGCTCAGTTAGCCGAGATCGAATGGGACATTAGTGCGGCTGTGTCTGTGGGGGTGTGGGTCCACCTCGCGATCGCTATCGACATCTCACAGGCCACTGCCACGCAGGCGGAGCTCTTCGTCAACGGTGTCAGCGCTGGAAACGGAACCATCATTCAGGGGACCGGGATAACCCAGGTCGTCCTTGCCGACAACGGATACCGCATCGGTCAAAGCTGGGCGGGCGGCGACGGCATTGATGGTTTGCTAAAAGACTTCCGCCTCTGGGCAGACCTTCGATCTGCAGGAGAGATTTCTTCGAACTACCAGCACTTCTTCATGGACTCCGGTGCGCAGGCCGCCATGCAAATAGAGCTCTGGAAGGCCGGGCAGCACCACTTCAACTCCACCGAGGTCGTGACCTCGGCATTCAACATGTACGACTGGGCGGTACTCTCCTCGAGCCCACCAGCCCTCGTAGTTGACTCGCCTGCCAACTGGACGTCCAACATTGGCGACACAAATGCACGAGAGATGGCCGGCGGGCCTGGCGGCGCGGGGGCCATCGGTACAGAGCTCAACCTGCATGATGCAGTAGCTCGCGAAATGCCAGGCGGCCCCGCAGGGCTTGGCATCCTAGAGACCGAATTCAACCTGCACGTCGCCCCGGGTGAGGTGATCGCAACCGACTCTGGTGCTGGGCTCTCCGGCGTGAAGTTCCGCATGCGCGCGTTCGACTCTACCCTGGGTCGTATCGTCTACTGGAATGCGCCGGACACTGACCCCAACGGTACGTCCTATTCCGGCCCCGGCCCTATCTCGGATGTCGTGGTCTCCGAAAAGAACGCCGACTAATCAGTGCCCATTTTCGGGCATAAGATATGTGTAAATAAAACGCTTCCCTTCGGGGCAGCAAAGAATTAGCGGCCACGCAGATCCAGCGCGTGGCCGTTGTTTTTTGACCAGCAGAAAAGGAGCCACCATGAAACTAGAAGAAAAAGAGGTACCCCTCTCCAACTTAGGGGTAACGGTAAATCCCGACCGCCTCGGGATGTTCAACGCAGTTTGCGACAACCATATGGTCGAGTACGACCACAACATGGACGATGGTGTCTACACCATCACCCTCACCGAGGAATCAATCCTCGAAGACCTCTACAAGAATATCAGCTTCGCGCTGATTCCCATCCCCGGCCAGACGCCGGACCACAGCTCACTTCATCGCGAGCTGTCCACTTTGGATGTGGACTGATCTTTGTAGAGGTGCGGCAGCACATCAGCTGCCGCTTTAGCTTCTCGGGCATAAGGCCCTTGAAGGGAGGTGTACGCGTGAAGACTGAAGAGTACAAACTCTCAGGCTTCGAGTTCCCCGTGCTTGTACATCACGAGGAGGACTGGTCAGGGATGATGGTTATCGAGTGGGCGGACCCGCACACCAACGAACATAGATTAGTTGAGGTCCCAGCAGGGATCCTCCTCTTCCTGTCCATCAGGGAAACGAAGACTTGGGTTTTGGCCGAGCTCGAGGCCGCAATCGAGCGACTAAAGGAGCCACCTAAATGAGCAACAACAAAACCGATCCACCGGATGACATGGACCCCAAGGAGATCTGGGACAAGTATCTCCGCTCGTTGGCTGAACAAGAAAACGAGAGGAAGCGCCACCGCCAAGAGCTCAGGGCGGCGCGCGAGGAAGGAGTCACCTCCGCCCTCCGCGAGGTGCTGCCTGTCGTTGACGAAGTTCAACGCGGCCTGGATGCCGCACAGTCAGCAAAGGGGCGCGGCTCCCTCAACAAAATCCGCGAGGGCCTGGGACACACCCAACGAAGTGTCACCCAGACTCTGATGAACATCGGAGTCGAGGGGTTCGATTCCACCAACCAGGAGTTCGACCCCAGCCGGATGGAGGCTATATCCCGCGTCTCCAACCCTGAGCTCACTGCCGGCACTGTTGCCGGTGAGATCGAAAGGGGATATCTCAAAGGAGGAAAGCTGCTGCGCCCTGCGCGAGTAGCTGTCGTGGTCGATGACGACCAGGAGGAGGACAAGGCGTCATGAGCGATTCAATCACCTGTCCTAAGTGCGGCATGACGTCGTACTGCCCCGAAGACATCCTCCAAAAGTACTGTGGCAACTGCCACCAATGGCACGCCATGTTTCTGCACCAGGAACCGATTCACTACAATGCAATCGTCCTGGCGCTCGAGGAGAAGGTTCAGTCCCACCTCAAGGATGGGACCCCGTTCTCCCTGCAGATGGAGCACTGGCACGACGACGGGCGCAAGTACTACCGCGCCCTCATCAAGCTCGGCAACGGCGTGTGGAAACACACCCGTCGCCAGCAACTCACCCCAACCGATGCCCTCCGGGAGCTGTCGGAGATCATGGACGCAGGACTATGAGCGACAACAGATGGTTCGGACCGACCGAAACGGTCCTTCGGGTTCTGTCGGAGCTCGGCGCCGACTTGGACGAACACGGCAAAGGCTTTCGCCTTAGCAAAGGCAGAGTAATCTTCGGCCTCGGAGACCAGGAGATGATCGTAGCCCCCGACGTGTCCTTCTATCTCAACGGAGAGGCGTGGCCGCTTGTCGACGAGCTCCAGAAGGAGTCCGAAGGACTCATGGTTCGGGTGCTCTGATGCGGGGCTTCCTGGTCATCGGACCCAAGCAGCGCAAGCAGGCTGCGAAGATTCTCAAGCATTCCAAGAAGCGCGCGAACTGGTACAACCCCACTGTCGCTGGCTGGATGAATCGGATCCCGGGGCACATGCGAGAGCACACCTGCAAGATGGGCAACTACAGGTGCGTGTTCAGCTGGACCCTCAATAAACACCAGAGAGTGTTCCGGCACTTGACGGTCTCTGTCCCCGACAAGGACAAGTACCCGCTCCCAGAGGGCATCCTGATGATCGCCCCACTGTTCGGATTCACCACTGACGGAGAGAAGACAGAAGCCGGCTTTCCAGCGTCGTGGGGGCTTGACGTCAAAGACGACCATCCCATCGACGATCCCTGCGTGGAGGTCATCGAGTACACCGGCATCAAAGCGTAATTGCCCGAAAGGGGCGGCGGGTCTGACCCGCTCGCCTCTTTTTAGCCCCTTGGGTTAGACTACTGGCATGGGCCTAAGTCGCATTCATCACTCCGTTCCGGCGGGCCACGATTTCAAAGGCACCCCCGTTGAAGGTGAGCCCGCGATCGACGGCGGCCGCAAGCGCATATTTCCTCCGCAGGAGGAGGGTGGCCAGTTCGAGCCC
>JBDGYW010000155.1:0-10709 GCA_039588935.1 Gemmatimonadota bacterium
CCGAGAGATATCAGGGACTCCTGGTGCGCGACACGGTGAAAGGAACAGACAACTACGACAACCAGGCAAACTTTCTTCAGGCCGAGAACCTTCAGGGCAAGTTGTTCATCATGCACGGTGATATGGACGACAACGTCCATCCGGCAATGACGATCAGACTCGCCGATGCGCTCATAAAGGCCAACAAGGATTTCGACTTCCTGATCCTGCCCGACAAGACGCATGGCGTCACCCAGATGCCCTATGTGATTCGCCGGACCTGGGACTATTTCGTGGAGCACCTGTTGGGAAAGGAACCGCCGCACGACTATCGCATCGAGCCGCCTCCCGACAGTGGCAACTGATGAGGGAACACGACAATCTGTTGAGGGTTTCACTGTCTTACGAACCCTCCAGGCGAACGGACGTCGACCGGTGAACATCAAGAGATCACATTTGTCTTGCCGACTCTTCATCGCGACTACCCTGTGTTTCTGCGCAGTCGCATGGACCAATCCACTCTCCGGACAAACCGTGCGCGGCCATGCGGTAGACAGCGTCAGCGGGGCACCGTTGGAGGGAGCACTGATTCTGCTGTTTGGATCTGACAGCCTCGAAGTCGCACGTGCCATCACCGACGCATCGGGCGGCTTTTCCATCGCCGGTGTTGAGGCAGGCCGGTACCGCTTGCATGCGCAGTACGCGCTTTACCGCAACACAACGTTCCCGGAATTCGAAGTGTCTACAGGTCAGACGCTGGCGTATCGGCTCGTCATGCCACGTCTGTCTGATCTCAGCACCGTGCCGACAAACCAATTGGAGGAACTTGCCGACCAGCTTTGTCCCGACGTCCCGCAGAATGAGCCTGTGATTATGGGATGGGTGCGCCATTCCCGGACACGAGCGCCCGCTCCCGATGCCGCCGTCATCGTGTCCTGGAGCACGGTGCCGGATGCGCTCAGGGAACGGATTGGGGTCGGAGCTTTCACCGGGTCTGCGCGGGTGGACTCCTCCGGCTTCTACGCGATTTGCGGTGCCCCATTCGGCTCGACCGTCGAGCTGCACAGCATGGACACGCGAGGGTTGAGCAACTTCCACACTCTCCGGTTCGTACGAGGAGGAGTGGTGACTGACGAGCAGTTCCACCGCATGCGCGGCCACGCATGGCAGCAGGATTTCACAATTTTCGGCGAACAGGAGCGGTCGGCAGAACTCGTCGGTGTGGTGAGCGACTCATTGAACGGAGTGACGTTGCAGGGAGCCGAGGTAATCCTGGTAGGTACTCCGATCTCGGCAGAGACGAACTCGACCGGTGTATTTCGAATGCGCCGCCTTCCATCCGGTCCGGCGACGCTTCGCATCCGTAGGCTTGGCTTTGAGGTGTTGGAGCACCAAATCACACTCCCGACCCAGAGGCTGGTGGAGATCCCACCCGGTGTGCTCGAACTGAGACCGACCGCAACCGAGCTCAACCCGGTCGTGGTTGAGGTAGCTCCGGCCCGAAACCCGCTAGCTGAGTTCAACCTGCGGCGCGAGAAAGGGATGGGGAGTTTCCTCACTCGGGAGGAGTTCATTCGACGAGGCGAACCAACCCAGGTGACCGATGTGCTACGAAACATGCACGGTATCCGCGTGTTCCGCAGTGGTGATTTCAACCACCGCTGGGGTATCACGATGCAGCGCGGCGGGCCACGGGGATTCGGCAACGCGGCCGGCAGTGGAATGGGCTGCCCACCGCTCATCTACCTAGACCGGCATTTCCTCGGCAACGCCAACGACCTCGACATCGATACTGCCGTGCCAGTGATGGATCTCGAGGCAATCGAAGCGTACGGGAGCGTAGCGACGCTACCGAGCGCTTTCAACAGGTCTGGCGCGCAATGCGGGATCATCGCATTCTGGACGCGACACGCCGAACCACGCGCCGCGCCGATTGAAGGGGAATCACCGAGTATATTGACTTCGCTGGGTTTTCAGCTTGGAGTAATGGCCGTGGCAGCCACAGTGATAGTCGTTGTCCTGGGCAAGGCCATACATTTCTGATGATTTTCCGCAAAGAGACGTTTTGAAGAACTCGAGATCGATAGATAACACACTGGTGATCCTTAGCTCCATCATTCTGGCCATCCTGGCTCCAACCTGCACGGCAAAGGCTCAGACGATTCGAGGCCAGGTTGTCGACAGCGCTGACCAGCAACCACTGGCAGGCACCTTCGTGTACCTGGTGGACTCGGCTGGGAACGACGTAGCGAGAGCCATTGCCGACATTGAGGGCAATTTCGCACTCGTGGGCCAGGATTCCGGTGACTATGGCGTGCGTGCGGAAATGCGTGGATACAGCGGATCGATTTCGGCACGCTTCCGGCTGCAAGTGGGCCAGGAACTAACTCTCACCGTCCTTCTCAGCAGAGAATCGACTGAGTCAGCCCAGCAGGAGGCGGCAGTCAGCATGCCATCGCGGCCTCCACCCGCAGTCTCCGTATATGAACCCGGCCCCGAAGCAGTCGCGGTCGAAGAAGCAACATCCATTGGTGCGCTAGCGGAATTCAACGCGCGCCGAGACCGTGGTGTCGGAAGGTTCATTACACGACCCGAATTCACTGCGACCGGCAATCCGATGAGCGTGACTGACGTGCTTCAACGTATGCGGGGCGTGGATGTGGAAGGGGCCCTCGGGGGCCGTCGAGTGACTGTAACCCAGGCGAGAGGTGGGCCGCGCGGTTTTGGGCTTGCAGAGGAGCACGCCGACTATTGTCCGCCGCTCTTCTTCCGAGATCGTCGGTTTCTCGGTAGCGGTGACAACATCGATATCGACGCAGTGGTGCCAATAGAGGAAGTCCTGGCAATTGAAGTCCACGGCAACACGGGTACGCTTCCGGGCACCTACACGCGGTCTGGTTCGCAGTGCGGCATTGTTGCAATTTGGACTCCCAACGCCAGGGCTTTGCCTTCAGTCGTCTCCACAGTATCCGCGAGCGGTACCGGCGGTTCTGGCGACTCAGCACCAGTTGGCAAAAGGGCGTTGAGAACCGTCGGCAGCGTGTGGAGTTCGACAATGTTCCAGTTCCTTGCCGCCATGGGGGTGGTCGTTGTGGTGTTTGTCACCGTTGGAAAGAGTATCCACTTTTAGACTCGCCGGGCCACTTCAGAAATCATTGGTCCAGCAAGAAGGGCCGCGCCTTGCGCGGCCCTTCTCAATGTGTCCTGTCGACCCTGTGCCTATTTTGTCCAGAACGCGATCACTCCGCACACAGCACCGGGTCGATTGAACTCCGGCGGCACTCCCGCCGCACTTGCGTGCACTTCAATTGCGTGCAACGTCTGGATCGGCAGGTCACTATTCACATTAACCGTGCCGGTTGAGCCGATGTACATGCGGTCCACAAACACGAGCGGATAGCAGTTATCTCCTTCCCGACCGCTTCGGGGTCTGCCGCGCCTTGTGGTGATTACCCACTCCAAACCCTCGAACCCGCGTCGCATGTGAATGCCCTGAATCCGGCTGAGAACGTCCGTGGTCTCGTCGACGCTTCCCCTTTCCTCCCATTCCTCCTCGGTTATGAAGGTACCGGGACTCGTCTCCCGTCTCCGCTCAAAATCCGCGAAACTCCGCCTTGTCGCGCGGCCCTCTGCGGTGACTTCGACAGGTGCGAGTTCGGTCGCCACCTCCTGCATCTGCAACAACGAATCTGCGAGTTGGAGTTCCTCCCCTTCAAACAACTCGAGATCCGTGAATGCAGCGCTGTACCCGATTCTCTCTACTGACAGACGCATGTCGCCGGGCGGCATTCCGCGCAGCTCGAAGTCGCCCCGAAGCCCTGTTCTGGTCATGAACTGCGTCCCCACAATACTCACGATCGCTTCGGCAAGTCCGTTTCCGACTATGTTGGTCACGTTGCCGGAAACCACCCCCGTCCACTCCGCCCTGGATCTCAACTCGAAGTCCTGACGCCAAATGCGGCTGGGCATGAGGTTGAACACCGCACCTGTAAACGCACCACCCGACTCGAATGTCAGTGCGGTTATGGCACTCATCCGACTGCCTGACACCGCGTGCATGGAGATGCGAGCAGCCAGTGGAGCACCGCAAACGGCGTAGAAACCTGTTGAACCGGTCAGAGCAGAGCCCTCGGCAAACTCCGGGTTCAGATGGTCGCTCAGAAAGCCCGGAACGGTGGGCCAGGAGAGCCGCACCTCCGCATCTGTCACAGGTTCTCCGGTAGCCGCGTCAGTGACGGCTCCGATGATGACTGGCTGATCGATCGGTGTTCCTGCAGGGCAAACGCGGGCTATTATCGTTTCGGGATCGGCGTCGTTGTAGCTCTGCGATGGGTCGAGCGGTGTAACGAGCAGCATATATGTGAGCATCTGCTCTGCCGCGAGTTCGAACTGTGGGAATTCGGAGGCTCGATATCCCTCACCTTCCGCCCTCAGCCTGTACGAGCCCGCCTCAGTAACCCGTATCAGGAACAACCCCCGATCATCTGTAGTGGTCCGACCGACCTCAGATCCGGCGCTGTCGACGAGTACAATTACCCCCCCCGAGATGGGCATCTCGGATATGCTATCCACGACCTGCCCGCGAACGATCTGAGCCTGGGCGGCGTTGGACGTTCCAAACACAAACAACAGGACGAGTAAAAACGAACGAACTGCTGCAGCTGATAGTGGCTTGTATGCTATCTCACGGTAACCCGGCATATATTGTCTTCCTACAGTTGTTCCCACGCTGGGAAAGATTGTTGATTCAATGGGTAGTGGCGTTGGAGTGGCGTACCTCGAGCGAGACCGGTCGCCCCCTCAGTGTAGCCAAGCGGGTCATGTCGACGTCGATCACCAGACGCAGATTTTCAACTCTGCCGGGAGACACTCCCTGAATCTCACTCAAGGTACGCCCGCCACCCGTGAAGTCTATGTACATCTGAATCTGAAACCGATGCCACTCCAAGGTGAATGTCTGAGTAGTCTTACCGCTAACCCGCCCCAGTCGAACCCTCAGACCACCATCGATCGCGTAGATATTCGCGTCGGCGAAGTTTCGATTCTCAACCTCAACCGTCAGATGGGCCGCCTCGTAACGCGTTGGTGGGTCATCGTTCGACGAGCGCCAGAGCAGACCGCAGCCCTGCAACCCAGCCAAGAACAAGGCACCCAATGCCGCCCGTACGAATCGCTTCAAGTAGCGCCTCTCCATGGTTATGACTTTATCACCAATTGATATACGGCACCAGTCAGTAAGAGTTCCAAGTTGGTTCAACGCTGGCACCGTCCTCCACGACGGGTTTCTCAAAGTGCCCTTCAGATCTTTCGCTCAGGGTTTTCACGAGGATTCGATAGTCGCATTTTACTACGGTACTCCGGCATCGGAACAGCGACTTTCGCTCGGTGTACGGATTCAACGAACGTCGGACATGCGGAGAGCCGATAGGCGTTCGAGGGAATTGAAACGCTTGGAACAACTAAGGCAGGATTACTGGCCATGAAAAAGATGAGTTGGATACTCTTGTTTGTCGCCCCGACCTTTGCATGCACAACCGAGCCAGGAGCGGACCTGTCCGGATTGTGGGATTTCACCGAGGAACGAAGTACGAGTACCGGTGTTACGTGCAACCTCAGCGGTGAGTGGTTCTTGGACCAGGCGGCAACGGGCAACCGCTTCAGCGGGCAGCTGCCACGTGATGCAGAGTGTACGGGCGACATTCTCGAGGATTGGGTGAACACGCTCAACGGAACTGAGATAGTCATAAACGGCCAGATCAGTGGCTTGGATGTGACCTTCGAGATGGACTTCTGTGAATACGAGGGGACCGTAAACGAGCCGCAGGTGAGTGGAACGTTGACGTGTGACCTCACGATTCTGGGTGAATCGGTTGCATTCACCGGTACCTGGCAGGCGACGCGGCAATAGGGGGATAAGCCGGGGGAAAGCGACTCACCTGGCGAGCGAAAAACCCAGCTTGTAGGTCAGCGTGTCCAGAACGCGATTGCCCCGCAGGTCGATCCTGGGCGGTTGAACCTGAGGGGCATGCCCGCAGCACCAGCGTACACCTCCACTGCTTCGACCTGGTTCAGTGGGATCGACTCGTCCACGTCGATCCCGTCGATCGGGCTAGTGGTGCCCAGGAATGCACCGTCCAGGAACACGAGGGGGTAGCAGCCCTGGCCGGGCCGAGTTATGAACACCCTGCCTCTCGACTGACCGCGCCTCGTCGTAATCACCCAGCGCTGCATGAAAGACGCACCTGGCGCGAAGCTGAGCCCGTCCATCCTGCGTAGCACATCACTGGATACCGTCGGATTGCCCTGGGTCTCAAACTCGGCCCTGGTGATGAAGCTCCCAACGCCTTGCTCGCGGCGCGTCTCGAACTCAGTGAGGTCTCTACGATGGCGTGCGGCTCGAGCCTCAACTACCACCGGCTCCAACTGCACGACACCCATGGTGAGAACGCTATCGGGGAGTGCCAATGTATCCCCGGCGCTGAGCATAATCACCAACTGGCGCGGGGCAAACGACAGGTGACGAACCCCGAGTTCCGAAACACCCGTGGGCACTTCGGTGAGTTCAAACTGTCCCGCGGCGTCTGTGCGCACCGAGAACTCAGTTCCGGTGACGCGTATCTCTGCGCCCCCTAAAGGCTCGTGCCGCAACGCGTCCGTGACGGTGCCGCGGACAACGGCCGTTCCCACCATTTCGGGTCCAAAAACCAGATCCTGGCGCCACACCAGTTGCGAGGTTTCCTGAAACACCCTGCGCTGCTGGCATTCCAGCGCGGTACGCGGTCGCGTTTGTTGACGCGCGACTTGCTCGACACACGGATCTTCATTGTGGAACACCCCGGATTCGTCGAATATCACCGTTGCCCAGCCACCGGTCTCGCTTCCGAGCTGCACCGATAGCGTTATTCGCGTGTCAGCCGGAATACCGCATAATCTGAAGAACCCTGTGCTGTCGACCTCGATGGCAGACTGTCCCTCTCCTTGGCTTATGTTACCCTCGGCGACACTCCACGAATCGGACCATGACGCAATGACCTGCGCGCCGAAAACAACCGTGTCCGGAGTCCGTCCTCTCACGACACCGATGACGGCCCGGACATCTCCGTCCGTTCTTGCGTTTGAGCAGACGGATCGCAGCACGGTCTCTGGGCGCGCCATCCTCAGATCTGCGGCCGAGGTCTGACCGCGAACGAGTGTAACAGGTACAACATCGGGCTCGAAGCCCAAGCCATCGAGCTGAGGCACTACGTACGTCAGGCCGTATTCACCTTCATACGGTCCCGACAGGGAGAATCTTCCATTAAGGTCCGTCACAGTCGTGTCTGCGGTTCCGGCGAACAAGACCTTCGCTCCTGAAACAGGCCTTCCGGTTGCAGCGTCAGTCACAACACCAGCCACCGTCGCAAGATCCGCGGCATAGACTCGCCCACCGTCTCTGTTGCGGATCTCCAGCACCTCGCCGCCCGCATCCCGAAAACCGCCCAGGCCAATTCCCTGCTCGAGCATTCCTCGCCGTCCAAACCCAACGTTACGCACCTCCATCAGCGGCATGCGGAGCTGCCAGTCACGTACGATCCAGGCGCCGGAGGGTGTCGGCATGAAGTGCATCGTTCCGCCCAGCCGGTTGTCCTGAACGTCGTGCGGGAGGTTCGTATACGAGAACTCGAGAGTACGAAGTTCGGAACTCCCCTCATCCAGCCAGAGCGTGCCTGATACATCGGCCAGCTCTCGATCTACCACAGGCTCGAATGCGAGGCCAACACGTCGTTCATCTCGATCCGCTTCACGAACGACCCGGAAACAGTGGCTGTTCAGAAATGAAGGATCGAGAAGCACTACTGCATCGGGCGCAAACACTCTCCAACCGTTGTCACTCGACACCACGTAGCCATCGGTTTCGAGCTGTTCGGGGGGAACGCTCGCGAAGGGGGCCTTATAGGTGCCGGCCTGCTCTCGACTCTCCTCCGAACTCACGCGCCTTCGTTCGACATCCAATTCACGTGCGAACAGCCGACTGCGGTACCAATATCCACCTTGCTGGGCTGTCCAGACCGCGGCTTCAAGAGCCTTACGCACCTCCTCCCAGACGATCGCGGTCTCCCTGCCCTCGGCAGGGTTGGCACGGCACCGCCGGGTCTCCTCCACCTGGATTGCTTCGAGCCGTACTGGCAGCGCAGCCACTGTAAGCTCGTAGTTGAGCACTTCATCTTCGGGAAGCAAGATTGGCTCAGATATGGAAACGCCGTAGCCGATACGCTCGGAACGAAGCAAGTAATATCCCGCGGCGGGTGCTCTCAAGGAAAGCGGACTCGCGCCAGAATTGAGGACTCGACGCACCACATTGCCATCCATGTCGAGCAACACAACGAAACCATCCACGACCGGAGCTCTGCTCACACTGTCGACAACGCTGACGCGGACGGTCTGAGCACCGAGAGCCGGCAGGACGAGGATGCCAGCAATACAGAGGATCCCGAGAACACGCGGAATCCTCGTGCCGTGGAGTAGTAGAAAAAACAACCTTTCGCTCATCCTGAATGGTACACCCGTCCGTTCTCAACAACCATGGAGCAGCCCCCGGAAATTATGTCTGACGGGCTCGCGGGTCCGTCCTTTTGCACGAAAACGTGTCCCGCGACGTGGACATCCGCCACCGGGCAGCTTTCCACCGCAAACCGTTGTCACATATCGACTTGGCCATTAAGCCAGTGCGTGGACTGGATATTGCAGCGTGATGGGATTACACCTACCTTCCCTCAGTACACTTGGCGGCATAGGAGGCTCCATGCGCACTCTATCGATCGCGGTAGTGGTGGCCAGCCTTTTTGGGTGCGCCGGATCGGGATCGCACTCACAAGCAGGCGAGCCAGCAAGAGCTTTTCGGAACCTCGACGGAACCTATGAAATCTACGTCCGGCTGGAGTCCCAACCTGCGTTGTCGGGCACCCTGAAAATATTCGCCAGCGATACCGCTCACGGCATCTACACTGGTGACCTAACCCTCGAAGAAATTGCGTTCATCGGTGACATATTTGTTTACTCAGAAAGCACTCCGAGACGCGAGGTACGTGTGGTGTTGAGACCTTGGTTCAATCGCAGAGCCGCAGGCTCATACGCGTCTTTGGTATTGTTCCCGACCGATGGAGATGAGGTGGCCGGCAGAGTTTCACTGCACTCTCCGTCGGCAACGTGCGACCGCACGAGCCTCAGTAGTGATGGCGGGTACGCAGGTGACCAGCTGCTTGCCAGCCTCCTTGGACGAAATCCGACCAACCCTCCCCCCTCCGCCGTGGCAAGCAGCCGCTGCCCGAGTTTAGGCGGAACTCTGCGGGTGGTCGAGCGATAGGATACCAGCACAGTGGAACCGCACCAACAGACGGAACGCATCCTCCGCCCCGAGGTCGACCGACTATGCCTAGGCTAACCTTGCTAGTGACCGCCGTTACTTGTATCACGCTTGTCTGCTCCTGTGGCACTACGCGGACCGGCGGTTACGAAACCAGCGTCATGACTCCCAATGTGGACGATCTCCGGGTAGATCCGGGAGTCTCCAGATCATCCGACGTGGTCGATGCACCGGTCACAAGGGTATGGACCATCCTTCCCACAGTGTTCGATGAATTGGAGATCGAGCCGACGGTGCGTGACCCGCAGGAGAAGCTTCTCGGCAGCATGCAGTTCCGTCCCAGGCGAATCGGCGGAAACCGCCTATCGCAATACCTGGACTGCGGGCGCAGTGTGGGGGTTGCCTCCAATGCCGACGCCTACCGAGTGACCATGTCCCTGGTCACCCGAGTGAAGGAGGCGGACGGCGACAGGACCGAGATCGAGACTGAGCTGTATGCCGTTGCGGAACCGAGGGGCGTGAGAGGCGATGCGGTAAACTGCACCTCAAAGGGCACCCTCGAACGGCAGATCGTGGAGCTGGTTCAAGCACGAACGCGGCCTTAGTCTAAGTACATGGCTTCACCCAGAACTCAGGGCGTCCGTACCTCGATATGCACCTCAGGATAGGGTGAATCGTTTCCCTCGAGGAGTGGTGAATTCACGCCTTTCAGGTGTTTGTCGAAAAACGCCAGAAGGTAATCGTTTGTGATGGCTGCCGCCCTGGCAGGTTCGATCGGACCCGCCATCCCCATACGTTGCGTGATTGGGAGTACAAACGGCCAATCAGAGAAGTTCATGTGAGTGCTGCCATCGATAGTGAAGACGATCGTCTCGTTTGAAAAATTGCCGAGGATGAAGTCGTTGGCCCCTTCGAACGGCTCGCCATAAGCCGTCAAGAACGGCTGCAGAATCGTCCCATCGGCGATGTCTCCCCATTGGAATCCGTCCAAGTTCACTCCCGCCTTGACCCGGTCGTCTACCAAACACAGTTGACCGGCCACCGCACCGCCCATCGAGTGTCCGAAGACACCCAAGCGGGTGAGATCGAGCTTTCCTGAGAGAATGCTGACCCTTTCGTTTGCGTTCATCCGTTCCAGCTCATCGACCGCAAAACGGAGATCGGCGACCCGGATACGCAACAAGTTGTCCATGAAGGTGTCGCTCTCTAGGATTCGCCTGGCGATCTCATTTGTGAACGTGGTGTCGTTGCTCCCCCAGAACTCCACCCAGAGTGGCATAATGGTATCCATGTGTTGTTGATACGCGGCAGAATGCTCCGCACTGAACGGAGTCACCGTGCCATCAGCCTCCACCACTGACGCTGATTCATAGGGATTGGTGAAGCT
>JBDGYW010000156.1:0-11478 GCA_039588935.1 Gemmatimonadota bacterium
AAACAGTCTTTGCTGCCGTCCTCAGGTGTGATGAATCCGAAACCCTTGCTGTCGTTGAACCACTTCACGGTTCCCTTGGTACGCATTACCGCACTCCCTTGTTTTGTACTGTGGCCGGGGGTCCGGTTCATGCCGCACCGACCGACTACACTTCCGCGGAATACCGCCCCCGCGTTGGGCTGTTGCGCCGATCGTGCGCAACGAATTTCTGATGCAACAAACGGGAAATCCGATCGTGTCCGGATTCCCCGTCGACGTTCGTACAATCTCAGTTCTAGCCGAGCCTCCAAAAAATACCCCAGAACAGTAGTTTATGGGCACGGTGGCGTCAAACCCCGGCAGACGGCCGGTTGAAGTGGCGATCTGCGATCGAATTCGTTGATTCAAGCGACAGTCTCTTGGCGATCCGCGCCCGTCCACTTTCTTCAGCGAAAATCACTCGCGTCGGAGTGCTTCGACCGGGTCTACGTTCGTCGCGCGTAGGGCCGGCACCAGGCTAGCCACCAGGCCCACGACTAGGATCACAGCGATTGAACAAACGAACACCGCGGGGTCGAACGGTGCGGACTCGAACATCAGGGGTGCCACCGCCATCAGGAGGAGGGCGGCCAAGATCAGTCCGATTCCGAGTCCTATGCCCAGATGTGCAAACCCTTGCCGGAGCACCAGTCGTATCACATCCAGCGTGCCGGCCCCTAGAGCCATGCGGATCCCCATCTCGTTGGTTCTTCGGCTCACGGAGAAGGAAAGCACACCGTATAGACCTACCGACGCCATGAATAGCGCCGCAATGCCAAACGCGACAAACAATGCTCCGAACACCGTGTAGTACCAGTTGCCACTCCAGAGCACGCCGCCCATCGTCTTCACCTGGTAGATAGGGAGGTCCGCATCGAGCGCGTGTACTGTTTCCCTGACCGACTGCGTAGTGACCATTGGGTTATTGCCGCGAATCTGAAGAGCCATCGAAACGAAGCTCAAATCTCGTTGAGCGATGGGGACGTAATAACCGGCGGCATCCACACCAGGGTCGAAGCCTTCCATCCGTCCCTCGCGGATACGACGTCCGATCGGGTTCTGGCCCGCAAAGAATCGTTCGGCAAAGCGCTGATTCACGATGACTACGGGATTTGCCCCAGCATCGTCCATCTGCTCGAATGCGCGACCGGCTGACATCTCCACCTCGAAAGCTCGGAAGTAGTCAGGTGTAACCGATGCGGTTGCCGTGATTGGATAGTCGCGCTCCGAGGCGTACGTCTCACCTTCCACTGTAAACCTACGATTCAAGCAGCACGATCCCGGCAGCATGTCGGCCAGCGCAACCGACTGCACGCCGGGCACCTCTTGCAGCCGTTCCTCGAGGTCTCTGAAGAACTGTGTCCTAGTCGCTCGATCCGGGTATTCGGTCTCGAACAGGCCGACCCGGGCAGTGAAAATGTTGTCTGTGGCGAAGTCGTACTCGTATGTCCTGAGTTTCACTATGCTCTTGGTGGTAATGCCGGCGCTCGCCAACAAGGCGCACGACATCGCTATCTCTCCGATCACGAGTGTTCTACTCAGCTTGCCCAAGCGGAGACTAGAACTGCCACGTGACTCGTCATTCAGCACACCGCCAACCTCGGTGAGGGAAATCTGCCAGGCGGGCGCAGCGCCTGAGGCTATCGCCGTAAGTGCCGATATCGCGAGTACCCAGCCGAGGATCGGTAGGTCAACGGTGATAGCCATGTAGTAGGGTTTGCCGGTACCGACGAGGGCATCACTGAAGAGGGACGTGCCGTAGTAAGCGATGCCGATCCCCAGGATTGAACCGCACGCCGCCAACACGACGGCTTCGGCGAAGAATGGTAGCAGCACTCGAATGCGCCGGGCCCCGATCGCCGCTCTGATTGCGGCCTCGCGCGTACGGAGTGCTGCACGTGCGAGCAGGAGATTCGCCACGTTCGAGCAGGCGATCAGCAGAACGAGGACGGTCGTGAACACCATCACCGCAATGCCGAAAAACACCTGCTCGTGAGGCGTGTCGAACTCGATGAATGTGATCAGCTGAGCTCCGACTCCTGCGTTCGCCTCCGGGTACTGGCGGGCAAGACGTTCGGCGATAGTCGCGAACTCGAGTTCGGCGCGCTCCCAGCTGACGCCGTCCTTCAGTCGCCCCATCACGCGAAGGATCGCATTGTCACGTCGGTTCTCTGAGTGCTCCCGGCTGTCGCGCAGGGCGACCCAGAGATCCTGGTCCGCCGGGAACAGAAACCCCTCCGGCATCACGCCGATGATCGTGGCCGCCTCGCCGTTTACCCTCACCGAGAGTCCGATGACATCGGGATCCGACTCGTAGCGGGTTTCCCAGAGGTCATGCCCGAGCACTACGGTGAGCGGTGTCCCTGGCAGATCATCGCCTTGCCTGAAGGTGCTGCCCAGAACCGGCGTAACTCGCAGGATGTCGAACGTGTTTGCGGTCACGAAACCGCCGTTGAAACGCTCAGGTCCTTCAGGGCCACTCAGGTTGATGGTGCCGGTGTAAATGGCGGCAAGGTCTTCAAACGACTGCTGTTGTTCGCGCCAGTCGTAGTAATCGTGTTGCGGCACCCCCATCTTCGTGAGGTTCTGAGACGGGTTGGTCTCGAGTATGAGCGCGAGTCGGTCGGCATCGGGTACGTCGAGCCCGCGGTAGAACACACCGTAGAAGATGCTGAACATCATGGTGCAAAGGCCGATGCCCAGGCTGAGCGCGATCACTGCGATCATGGCTGAGCCGGGGTTCTTCGACAGCGAACGAGCACCGTATTGGAGGTCGTGGAGTAGATAGCGCATTATGTGGTTTCGTGTCCTAGGTTCCGGGACCGTTGGCTGAATGAGCACGGTGCGTCTCGAGCACACGCACAACTACGACCATCGGGAGTGGCTTGTTTCGTGATAGGGGCTGAGGGCGCAGGACACATGCCGACTCGAGTGGGCTCGCTCGGCCCCATGAACAACGTTATGTCAGCGCGGAAGTCACTGAATGGCCTGCGGCCTGCCTTCAACCACCCTAGCGTCCATCAGTCCAAAACCACATTATTGCCCCACACACTCATGAGAGGGATCAAGAAGACCATGATCGATGAGAAGCTCCCAGCGCACCTGTATCTGGAAGAACGCGAGATTCCGTACGAGAGGCTGATCTTCCCCGCCGATACTGAGAAGGGGGCGGCGAACGTATCTGGAGCCCTCGGCTATCGGGAAGACCAGATGGTGAAAACCTTGATTTTCGAAGCGCATACCGGTGAGCGAGTGTTGGTGTTGGTAGGGGGGAACCGCAATGCGATTTCGGGGTTGCTCAAGAAGGCGATAGGATCACGCAACATCAAGATGGCTCCATTGGAGGCAGTGAAAGAGACAACCGGCTACGTGGTAGGATCGGTTCCGCCGTTCCATTGGCAACCGGAAGGATTCCGATCGTTCATAGATGAAGCGCTCATGAGCGAAGACATTCTTGGCGTTGGAGCTGGTGTCTGGGGTGAAGAGATAATGATCACACCGGGAAACCTGCAACGCGCCTGTAATGGAATTGTGGTCAACCTGTCCGAGAGGCAGGCTGAGTCCTGATTTACTTGCCGTGATATTCAGCACAGGCGCTTTTCGCAACTATCACTAGCGGAGTAGGACTTTGACAACACTGCCTGAAAGCAGACGGATATTGGGAGCAATCGGCTACGCGGTTTTGGCCTGCTTGCTCGTCAGTTGCTCCTCTCCTGAGCACGCACCCGTCCAGGTCACGGCTCCAGAATTCCGATGGCAGAATCTCGACACGCTGCTCTGGGCCGGGATGCTCGCTGCGGAAGACGCGCGAGTGGACACGCCGGAAGCGCTTGACCCAATCATGCGTGGCTTGTCGTCGCAGAGTCCGGAGACACGCGTGGTCGCTGTGCGTGCGCTCGGCAGAATGGAGCGAGCATCTCTTTTGCAGGATATCGTTCCACTTCTTGCGGATACGATGCCGGTCGTACGTGCCGAGGCTGCCAACGCTTTGGGTCAGGCAGTATTCCGTGGCGATGCTGGACTTGCCATGGCGCCGCTCGTGGCCCGGCTCGGTGAGGAGTCGGACGCCTATGTGCGCGGCGTCATTGCCCAGACGCTGGGTCGGCTGCCGTACGAATCGAGCGACACGGTTCGATTGGTCGACGCGGCGCTGGTTGGTGCGCTGGACGACTCCGTCCCAGCAGCACTGGCGGGAGTCGTGCGAGGGCTGGAATCTCTGGTTCGACGACAGGGCGCTGGTTCTCCTCCGTCCGCAAGGGCGTTGGAGCGTCTGCGCAACCTTGCACGCTATCGGTCGCAGTACGGTGTAGAGGATGCATACACGCTCCAGATCCGACGGCTGGCAATGGCGGCGCTTGTCCGTAGCGGTCAGGTGGATGCCAGTTTCCTGGTGACTGCACTTGTTGACCGAGACGCAGAAGTGAGGCGTCTGGCAGTTGGTGCTGCATCCACGCTGGATGAGTTGGATGGACGACTGGACGTCATTACACGCGCACTGAGTGATGATGAAGGCACGGTCCGTCTTGAAGCGCTTCGAGCTTTCGGACGCCGCGCGTCGGCTACAACCGGATGCGGCGCCGTGATTGCGGCGCTCGACGATCCCGATCCGGACGTGGCCCTCACCGCAATCGATCTGCTGGGTAGCGACTGCGGTACAGATCGCGCTCCAGTGGATCGTTTGACGAGCTTTGTCGAGGAGCTGGAACCTGGTGGAGGAGGCGACGCATCAGGCGTGTATCCAGATTCCTGGCACCGTTCGGTGCACGCCCTAGTGGCGTTGGCTCGAGTTGCGCCGGCAGGTGCCGCCCGGTACCTCGAGACTTTCGCTGTTCACGAAGCATGGTGGGTGCGAATGTATGCCGCCCGCGCAGCCGCCATTTTGGATTCATCCGAGTGCTTGGAGCGGTTGGCGCACGACGATCGCGACAACGTGCGCGAGGCGGCAATCGCCGGGCTATCGCAAGTGTTGGGGCACGAGGCGGGCTCGCTGTATGTAGAGCAGCTCACTCGACGAGACTATCAGCTGATAATGACAGCGGCACGTGCGTTGGATGGCACACCAAATCCTTGGCAGGCGCTGCCGGCAATGTTCGACGCATTGGAGCGCATCACGGCCGAACGACGCGAGACCTCGCGAGATCCGCGGCGAGCGTTGATCAGGCGCATCGGCTCACTCGGCGGGCGCAGCCAGGCCGTCGCACTGACACCATACCTCAGGGACTTCGACCCAGCGATTGCAGAAGAGACAGCACAGGTTCTCCTCGGTTGGACCGGGAGGGAGCATGCTCAGTCACCACAACCGCTTGCACAGGTACCACTTCCTTCGTTCGGTGAGTTGGCGCAATTGGCTGAACAAACGGCCGTCCTTGAGATGCGTGACGGAGGTGAGATAGAACTTCAGCTTCTTCCGTTTGAGGCACCGACCAACGTGGCGCGGTTCGCGTGGCTGGCTCGCGAGAGGTATTTCGACGGCCTCACCTTCCATCGAGTGGTCGGCAACTTCGTGATTCAAGGGGGCAGCCCTGGAGCAAACGAGTTCGTGGGCGACGGTCCGTTTTCACGCGATGAGCTAACGCTGCGCTCGAATCTGCGCGGCACCGTTGGGATATCTACACGTGGCCGCGATACAGGGGATGGGCAGATCTTCGTCAACATAGTGGACAATCCCCGACTGGATCACAACTACACGATCATCGCGGAAGTAGTGGATGGAATGGATGTGGTGGACGGCGTTATCGAAGGCGCAGTGATCGAGCGGATCTCTTGGAAATCTCAGGGAGCATATGATGAAACGTCGTGATTTTGTTGCTGGTGTTGGTGGTGGAGTGTTGGCGGCCTCGACGGTGGGACGCATGGCCGCGTCGACAATTCAGCAGAGCCAGGACCGTCCGTTGATTCTGGACGCCAACGGTGAGATCCGGCTGACACATCCGATGAGCCTGATTCGTGAGGTCATCGCGAGTGGTACCAGGTCAGAGACCGTGACCATCACCGATCCCAAAGCGTTTGGTGAGGGTGCGTTGGACGCGGCAGTCGATGATCTCTTGGCCTATGACCGGCACATTCGGGAGCATTCGGAATACCTGATCAAGGCCACCAGCGTCGCGGACATCCAGCTCGCAAAGGCGGAAGGCAAACTGGCGCTGTTCTACCAGCTTCAGAACACAACACCGATCCACAAAGATCTCGATCGCGTCGACATGTTCTACACCCTCGGCCTGCGATCGCTGCAAATGACGTACAACTATCAAAATTACGTCGGTGCTGGGTGTAGGGAGCGTAACGATGCTGGCCTGACGGTATTTGGTGTTGAGCTGGTCGGGCGGATGAACGAGATCGGGATGCTCGTGGACACTTCACATGCGGGCATGCAGACTATGCGGGATACCATCGAAGTGTCCAACGTGCCGACAACGGTTTCACACACAGCGTGCCAAGCGGTACACCAGCACGTTCGCAATACAACCGACGAGAACATCCGATTACTCGCTGACAATGGCGGCGTAGTGGGGCTCTGTCAGATTCGTCCGTTCATCACTGAGCACAATACGCAGGACAACGTTCGGTACTACTTCGAGCATATCTCACATGCGGTGAATGTCGCGGGCGTCGAGCACGTGTGCATCGGCAGCGACCGCGATCACAGGGTCGTTGAGGATTCAGACGAGGAGTTGGCTGTCCTTCTGGAGGAAGAGGGTGCGCAATTCAACCCCACTGACTGGCCGCTTTACATGCCGGCTCTCAACGGCCCACGGCGCATGGAAGTTGTGTGGGACGGCGTCGTGGGGCTCGGCTACTCGGAAGACGACGTGGAGAAGATCATGGGGCTCAACCTGTTGAGGCTGTATACGGACGTTATCGGGTAACGGCTGTTCCTAGACGCGAGGTGAGCTGCCGGATAGTGGTAGGTCCCGAAGCGTATCCGGTGAGGGACGCACAGCACCTCAGCTGCCGAACGGAGCGAACCAAGGAGCGAGTAGGGACCTACGACTATCCATGCCGCAACAACTATCTCCCTAGCGATTCCAACAATCGCGTGTTCAGTTCGTGTGTCAGAAACGTGTCGAACTCCAAGTAGTAACCCTCGGGATCGTAACCGACAAAAGCGCGGTATCGACCTACACTGTCTGCATGAACCTCCGCTTCACGTAACTCGAATGCGCCGGTCTCGCTTACGTACGAGTGCCACCCATCGATATCATCCGTGAAAAACGACACTGTGACTGCTTTTTGCTCTGTGTAGGAGTGCATGCCTCGCGTTTCGTCGACGGGGCCGATGTACCCCGACGGAGATGTTTGGTAGATCCATGCCCAGCCCTGATCCACTGTCTTCTCGAGGCCCAGCTTGTCTTCGAGGAATGAGAGAGCGCCGGCAGTGTCCCGATAGTAAAGCCACAGAATGGTCGCTTTGATACCCAAACCCTCCGGGACTGTAGTTTCCTGGTCCGGATCGGGATACAAGGTTTCCGTCTCCTCCAAGAGCGGTATGAAGAGCTCGTTCTCCGGGTGCGCATTGAACCGTTCAAACTCGAGGAAATAGCCTTCCGGATCGTAAGTGACGAAGCCGTCGTGTGGTCGGCCTTCTGTTGGGCTGAACTCGTACCGCATCTCCACGCCTTGTTCCACCAGGTAGGCGTACCACTCGTCGAGTTGATCCGTGATCAGGGCGATCGCTACTGTCTTTGGCTCGGTCGCGGAGTGCATGCCCTCGTCGGCGTCGACGAGAGTGAGATACGATGTGGGTGCTACCTGCAGAATCTTTGCGAATCCGTAGTTCGCAGCAACACGCAATCCCAGCGTTTCTGTGTAGAACGTCGTGGCTACATCAAGATCGTCGTAGTAGAAGAAGGCGTTGTTGGCCCTGATTCCGAAGCTCTCGAGTGGATTCAACGAATCACCCTCCTCAGTCTGAGCACATCCCACGGTCAAAAAAACGGCGATTGCGAGGACGGCTCGCACTCTGTTGTTGCGGTGATGAATAGTCACACTGTGCCTCACTGTTGTCTGATCTTTGTCTGGTTCCTTCAGAACGGGACTGCAGGTGTCATCGCGGACACCGATCCCGATACCGTTCCACGGCGAAGATACACACACGGACACAACACCTCCACCACCCTAGCAGCGGCGGTAACCAAGGTCTACCTTTGGATGCGTTCAATTCTGTGCACAGAACACTAGTACGGAATGGGAATCCAATGAAGAACTCAAACGAACTCGTGGAACGTCTGAAGAAGTTCCACCGCGTGGAGTTGGCGCACTTGCCAACGCCATTCGACAAGCTCGAGAACCTCACCGAAAAACTCGAGCATTTTGATGTGTTCATGAAGCGAGATGATATGACGGGCCTGGCATTTGGTGGAAACAAGGCCCGCAAGCTGGACTTCATCATCGCAGATGCTCTGAGTCATGGAGCCGACACGCTGATTACCTGGGGAGGCGTGCAATCCAACTGGTGTCGTCAGGTCGCGGCCGCCGCGGCGCAGATCGGAATGAAAGCGGTTCTCGTTCTATTCAAGAGCACGACTTCGGCGGTGGAGGATGACGGCAACCTGCTGCTGGATCGTTTGTTCGATGCCGACGTCCGAATCGTCGATGCTGGTGCGATAGCAAACATGATGGAACTCGCAAGCGTTAGGCGGTTCGTCGATCCAATCATGGAGGAGACCAAACAAGCAGGAGACGTGCCTTACCTTCTACCCATCGGAGGGTCGATGGTGGAAGGATCGATGGTGCAGCCTTGGGGTGCAATTGCCTATGTCAACGCATTCGTTGAGCTATTCGATCAGGCTTCCGCGGAGGGTGTTCGGATCGATTCTGTGGTGCTCGCCACAGGGTCCGGAAGCACACAGGCGGGTCTTCTCGTGGGCGCCAAGATTGTGTCACCGGCCACGCGCGTCGTCGGTGTAACGGTTTACTCATCAAAGCAGAAGATGTCGGAATACGTTCGCTCGATTTCCGAGGCCACTATCAAACAACTGGGTGTTTCGGCCGAACTGTCGGACGAAGAGGTGATCGTGTTCGAGGATTATCTAAAGGAAGGCTACGGCGTCTTCAACGGTGATGTGGGTTCAGCGCTTCGTATCGTCGCTGAGTCGGAAGGTGTCTTGCTCGACCCCGTATACACGGGGAAGGCGATGGCCGGAATGCTCGACCTGATGGAGAAGAACTATTTCGCGGACGGTGAGAACGTTGTGTTTTTGCACAGTGGGGGCACGCCTGCGCTTTTCCCCTACCGCGGCCAGATTGCTGGCTCATTGAAATAGGCAGGCAGCCCCCTCGCCGCAGCACCGGTTGCCTAGCACCCAACACTGATTGCCGCTTTGCGGAGGTCACTCATGGCACACATCGACAGTGAGATAAGAGCTTATCGCCGTCATTGGGGAGGTAGGCCAATCTTGTTCGGTTGGGCTTTTCTCCTTGCCGTCGGAGTAACATCGATAGCCGCATTGATGCCCCAATCCGTCGAGCAGGGCGGGGTCAGGTTTGAGGTCGTGGTTGACGGAGCAACGAGGCCGGATCCGGTTGACGGCAGGGTGATCCTGATCATAGCCGACCGGGAGGTACCCGAGCCACGGTTTCGGCGCCTTCGGAGCCCAATGGCTCCGGCAGTATTCGGCGTGGACGTAGAAGGTCTCGAACCGGGCACCGCAGCTGTGATCGATGCCGAAACACGGGGCTGGCCGCTCGAGAGCGTCGAAGATATTCCCCTGGGCGAGTATTACGTGCAGGCAGTAATGAATGTGTACACGACGTTCCATCGGGCCGACGGCCACACGATCAAGGCCCACATGGATCAATGGGAAGGGCAGCAATGGAACCGGTCACCCGGGAACCTCGTGAGCGATGTCCAGCGGGTTCGTATCGATCCGGACTCTCCGGGGCCCATACGGGTTACGCTGACCCAGGTGATCCCCCCGATCGATCCACCCGAGGACACCAAGTACGTCAAACATATCAAGTTCAGGAGTGAAATCCTGAGTGAGTGGTGGGGACACGACATGCAGCTTGGTGCAGTGGTCGTGCAGCCAGAGGGGTTTGATGAACATCCTGACGCGCGCTACCCCGTTCTCTACTACCACGGTCACTTTCCATCAACGTTCCGCGGTTTTTTGGAGGCACCCCCATCAGACCTGCCGACCGTCAACCAGGAGCGATCGGCAGACGGACGCTACAGGTTTTTCCGGGACTGGGTGAACGGCTTGCTTGGTCGGTTCTTGATCGTATTGATGCAACACCCTACACCATTCTACGACGATTCGTACGCAGTAAATTCAGCGAACAACGGACCGTATGGTGACGCGTTGACGCAGGAACTGATGCCGCTCGTCGAACGCCAGTTCCGCGCGATCGGTGAACCCTGGGCTCGGACCCTTTCAGGCGGCTCGACAGGCGGATGGGAATCGCTCGCGTGGCAGGTGTTTTACCCGGACATGTTCAATGGCACCTGGACGTTCTGTCCTGATCCTGTGGATTTCCGGTATTTCCAAATGGTAAACATCTACGAGGACGATAATGCATTCTATCCAGACGGGTTGTTCAAGACCACGCCCGTGAGACCCTGGCAAAGGGCCGTGGACGACCAGGTGTTCATGAGCCAGATGGACGCGAGTCGCCTCGAGGCGGTATTGGGCACGCGTGGTCGCTCCGGCGACCAGATGGACATCTTCATGGGTGTCTACGGGCCCGTAGGCGACGACGGCTATCCGCGCCTGCTGTATGACAAGTGGACCGGCGAAATCGACAAAGGAGTCGTCGACTACTGGCGAGAGAACTACGATATCCGGCATATTCTCGAACGGGATTGGGCGACTCTTGGGCCGAAACTCGTGGGCAAGATCCATATTACCATGGGGACGATGGACACATATTTTCTCGATGAAGCCACGCGGCTGCTTGAGCAATTTCTAGAGAGTACTACTGATCCATATTACGACGGCTCGTTCGAATGGGGTGAACGCCAGCCTCACTGCTTCACAGGTACTCCTGAGTTCCCGGGACAGACCGCTTATCAGCGGGTGTTGCCCAGAATGCTCGAGCGGATTCTCCGAACTGCGCCTGCAGGGGCAGACACAGTGACATGGCGATATTAGTGATTTGGGCGGGCAAAGGCAGAGCCGGGAAGACGAATGCCTAATACCAAACACGACGCCAAGCAGCTCGGAGCCTTCCTGGGTGCGTACGAAAGGTACGTGAAGGAGATCTTGCAGCCGACTCAGGCGGAAATCGCCAAACTCACTGCCACATGGGAAAAGCCGTCGTATTGGGCAAAATACGCGGATGCCAAAGGCGTACCTGTCCCAACTCCGATTCGGGCCGCCTTTTCCCGTATCAAGCGTCCTGAGCAGGTAGTCGACAAGATTCTGCGCAAGCCGGAGCAGTTCCCCTCCGGTCTGACTCCAAAGAGCTTCGAGCAGATGTACGACGCGATTGGCCTCCGAGTCATTGTCTATTTCCTGAGAC
>JBDGYW010000157.1:0-10592 GCA_039588935.1 Gemmatimonadota bacterium
CTGTCGTAGCATCGTGGGATACCGCACGGCGGGTTGACTCAGCTGCCGCGGAGGCTCGTCGATTTCGTTGACGTGGTAGATTCTGGCTGCGGCTCCGTCACCCTGCTGGACGAGAACCGACTTCACTGTCTCGGGCAGAGCGATATCGCTTGGGACATATCCGACAGCCTCGGGAGTCGTACGCACGAATTCGATCACGTCTCCCGGCGTTGCGCGCTGCACCGGCGGGACGCCGCGGCCCGAAAACACCTGACGCTGCCAGAAAGCCTCGATTGCAGCCGTCGGCTTCTGATGCACCTGCTGACTGAATGCCTCGCGCACCGGCGAGTGCTCGGGCAGATCGACTGGGATGACATCGGCGCCGTGGCTCCAGCGGCCGCGCCGCTTCAGGAACATTGCCTCCAGCTCACCTGTCGTGAGGGCAGACGCCGGGTTCGACGAGTGTACGATCACCTGCACAGTCGTCTGTGCCTCCGTGGTATCGGCGTTAAGCGTGCATATCACAACTGCCGCTGCGCACAGTACGCCACGGATGGCCGAATACATATTCATCATGCTGCCGCTCCTGAGGTTTCCGGCGAGACGAGTCCCGTCGGGATCATTAAGACCTGTTCCGGGTCGAGCAGGATGAGCAGAACATCGTCAACGTGCGTGACGCCGATGATGTATTCCGACTGCTCGGTCATCACGTCGGACGGTGGCGGTGTGACCTGGTTGCGATCGACGCGCGCCACCTGTTCGACCGAGTCCACCAACAGCCCAAGCACGCGGTCGCGAGCCTTGGTGATGAGGATTCGGGACTTGGACGACGGTTCTGCGGCGGGTAGGCCGATGCGCACCCGGAGGTCGACCACGGGCACCACGCCTCCACGCAGGTTGGCGATGCCGCGGACGGCATATGGCGCGTGCGGCACGCGGGTCACTGTTCCCACCCGGATGATCTCGTGAACGGTCTCCACGGTAAACGCGAAAACCTCGTCCGCGAGACGGAAGGACACCCATGTCTCCCAAGTCGGCTCCGGCCCGGTCTTGACGGTCTCGGTCGCTTTGGCCTCAGCCGTCAACTGGTCGGCAAACTGGTAAATGCGGTCCGGGCCCTCCGGTGTATCCTTCACCGCCGCCTTTTTTACGGCGGGCGTCTTCGATTTGCGGCTGGTGCCGCGTTTGTTCGGTTGTGTCTGCTTCTTGCTCACGCCGCCTCCCGAGCGAACGGTTCGATTTCAACTAGTTTCCGCGGATCCAGAATCAGAATCGGCCGCCCGTCACCCAGGACGGTGGAGCCGCCCACGCCCGGTGGCTGGCCGACGATCGGATCCAAGCCTTTCACGACGACCTCACGGGCGCCGACGATCTCGTCGGCCACCAGGCCGCGACGCTTGCCGCTCGCCTCGATGACGATCACGTAGCCTGTGGAACGTGCTGCGTCACTCGTCTCGAAATGCCGGCCGAGGTCCAGCAGCGTCAGCAACTCGTCACGCCAGCGATAAACCCCGGCTGTGTTGACGGTGTTGCTGTCGCCGTTCATTAGGCGGCGGGACTCGATCACGGAGGTGAGAGGCACGGCATACAGTTCGCCGTCGGCTGCGATCAGGAGCGCCCGAGCGATCGAGACACTGAGCGGCAACCGCAAGAGGAACGCCGTTCCGCTGCCGGGGGTCGTCTCGATCACGATCTCGCCCCCTTGCCGCAGCACCGCGTCGCGTACCGCCGCCAAACCGACCCCACGTCCCGATCCCATGTCCGCGCTATCCTTCGTCGTGAAGCCAGGTTCGAATAGCACATCACTGATGTCGGCCAGATGGTCGGTCTGCACGCCGCGCTCACGCGCGATGTCGCGAAGCTTGTCGCGATCGATTCCGCCACCGTCGTCGGCGACCGCGATCCAGATCTCGTCGCCTCTGGTGCTTGCACGAACGGTGATGGTTCCAGCCGCCGGTTTCCCGGCCGCGATCCTCGTGTCAGGATCCTCGAGTCCGTGAATGACCGCGTTTCGAACCAGGTGACCTAGCGCTTCGCCTGCCACATCGAGCAGGGCTTTGTCCAGGGGCGTGCCGCCACCATCAGTTTCGAGGTTTGCCTGCTTGTTGGTGCGCTCCGCTTCATCGTGCACTATTCGGCGTAGTGATCCGAGCAACGCACGCAATGGAGTCATCCGCAACGCCATGACGCGTTCCTGGACGTCATCGAGCGTGCGGTTGAGGCTGTCCTGAGCGAGCTGGACCGCGCTCCAAGCGTCCGCCGACTGCTTGGCGTAGTCGTCGGCTGCCGAATCGAGACGACTGCCTTCCGCAACGCTGTCGCTCATGCGATTTCGCAGGATCACCATCTCCCCAATCATGTTGATGAGGGGATCCAGAACGGAAAACGGCACCCGCACACTGGCGAAGCTCTGGTCGATGGCATCCGCCGACCCGGCTGGGCTCGTAACGGAGTCGCCGTCTGTCGCTTCAGTGGCTGTCGGACCGTCCAGCGCACGCAATTGGGCACGATACGAGTCCACGGCGTCCAGGAGCTCGCGAATGTCGAGTTCTCCTTTAGCTGCGGCCTCGTCTTCCATGCGGTGGGCAAGCGCCTGAAGATCGGTCAGGCCCATCATGCCGGCGTTGCCCTTCAATGTGTGAAGTTCCCGCTTGGTAATTTCCAACACTTCCGCACGTCTCGCGCCCGAAACGGTCGTGAGGTCGAGCAGGCTCTGTTCGACGCGGTCCAACCGTTCCCCGGCGTCGAGGGCGAATTCGGATAGCAGGGCTTCGAAGCCTTCAACCATGGTTTATTCCTGCCTGCTCAGCTGAACGTTTGGTCCAGCAGGGCATGGACGCCCTGTGGCGTGAACGGCTTGGTCAAGTACCCGTGGGCTCCCGCCTCAATTCCACGTTGGATGTCCTCTTCGCTGTCTTCGGTGCTCTGCAGCACTATCGGAATGTCCCGCAGCGCCGGCTCCGCCTTGACATGCGACAGAAACTCCAGCCCACTCATGGTCGGCATGTTGATGTCGAGCATTATGAGATCGACATCGGGATGGCATTGTAGCTGCGCAAGGCCCTCATAACCGTTCGTGGCGAAGTGCAACTCCAGCTCGCAACCCGGATAGGCTCGAAGCGCTAGCTCGTACATCTTGTGCATTAGCTGGGAGTCGTCGACCACCAGCACCTTACGGCGAATTGCACTCATTTCACTCGTCCTGTGCACGCCGCCAGCCAGGCATCCAACTCAGCCGTGGCGCTCACGCATTCATCAGTAGTCTGACAGTCTCTGGCCTTGGCGATGGCGTCGAGCACGTCTACTGCCCCGCGAAGTGCTTCGACACATCCATCGTCAGGTACCTGCTCCTCATTCCCGATGGTCGTGGCTGCCTGCTCCACTCGGCCTGCCAGATCCGCGACGGGATGGAGGCCCATTGCTCCCGCATTGCCTTTCAGCGTGTGTCCGCCACGGCTCAGAACCGCCGCCGCGATTTCATGGGATGAACCTTGGACGAGCATCGCTAGAGCGTTGCGCATCTCGTCGAGTTTCTCTCGAGCTTCGTCCCAGAAGATGTCCCACAGTCCATCTCGTAAGTGTTCCCGCATTTTCCTCCACCCGTCTCGTTGGATCTGTTCGCCGCCGTCCTAACGCAACCGCCGTGCCGCAACGTGTATGGCATGTAACTCATTTGTTATCAACGAGTTATGGTGTCGGCGGTCGGAAGGTGTGAGTATGAAATGCAGACAACGCGCGCTTGCCGTCTGAAATCCGGACATGGAAGCATGCAGATTCTGGAGCTGGTGCTGCTTGCAACTGAGCGTGTTTTGACGGATCTTCGAATGTGTTCACACAAAGCCCCAATCGCTCCGCGAGTCATCCGTGACCGGCACATTTCCGGAATCTGATCTTGAACGCAACACCCTGGCGTACGTAGGCCGCTGGGTAGTTGCCGGAGCCGGGCTCGTTGTCGTTGGTTATCTCCTCTCTCTCCTAACACATGCGTTGACAGACGGAATCGGCCTGCGACACTTCATGGAGTTCGCCGGACTCTTTGGTGCAAGCATCGGCCTGGTGTTGGCCAGCCGTGATCATGCCCGCGCCGGCGGAGTGGTGGTAGTTGCCGTCGTATGGTTGGAGCTGCACGTGGCGGTGTTCCAGTCGGGCGCATTACCGTCATCGGGTACGCCGGTCCTGCCGGTTTTGGTGATCGCTACGGTGTTGTTCCTGGGACCTCGAGCGGGGCTTCTGCTTGCGTGTCTCACAGGCGTTCTCTACCCGATGTCAGCCTGGATCGGGGCGACGGTGCTGGATTCTGGGCCGCCGATCGCAAACGCTTTCATCTTGCTTGTGCTCATCATCGCGCTTTTTGCAGCTACTGTCTTGGGGCACATCGGAATGCGGTCGTTCGGCCAGGTCCTCCGAGATTCGCTGGCAAGCCAGCGCAAATTCTCCTCGTTGGTGCGGAATGCTCCGGTCGGCATTGTAGTGTTGACGGCAGACGGTAGGGTTGAATCCACGAATCGGGAGGCGGTTAAGTTGTTGGGCGCCACCGACGATGAGATGCGTAACCAGCGTTTCTCGGAGCTGTTGGCTCGCGTGACGCTACGGGGCAGCTCCGACCTTCCGTCGTTTGACAATACATCCAACTATGCGGCGGAGCTGATCCTCGCGCCGGACGAGCATTTCAAGGTGGACGTCGAGTTGATCTCGAGCAGCACGGTGCTTGGAGATGGGCGTGAAGGCACTCAGGTCGTTTTGCGCGACGTGACGGAGCAGAGGGAGGTTGAGCGGAAAGCAGCTCAGATGGCGCGTATGTACGACGAGTCGCTGACCGAGGCGTACGCGTTCGACGTGGAGACGTTGCGGCTCAAGTTCGTCAACCGTGCGGCGCGGGTGAACCTCGGTTACGAGCCGGACGAGTTGGAAGCATTGACCGTTACAGACGTCAATCCCGCCCTTGGAGCCAAGCGGGCTCGTCGGTTGGTTACAGAATTAAGTAGTATGTCACATTCCTTAATACAGGAACGCGGGAAGCACACCCGAAAAGACGGTTCGCTGTATCCGGTGGAGTTGCGGCAGCAACTGCTCTCAGTCGAGGGCCGGCAGACAATTGCGGTGCTGGCGCTCGACATCTCGCGGCAGGTTGAGGCTGACGCCGAGCAGCGGCAGCTCCGGGCCCAAGTCGAGAAGATGCAGAAAATGGAGGCGACAGGGCGGTTGGCCGGAGCGGTAGCACACGATTTCAACAACGTTCTCGAGGTTATCGGCGGGTACGCCGACCGCATCCGGGAATCCAGTTCCGACCAGGATGTCAGAGACTGGGCCGAAGGCATCGCTCAGGCCCGGGCGCGTGGCAATTCGCTGACCCATGGGCTCCTCAGTTGTGCGCGACAGGGGATGGTACGACAGGAAGCCTTGTCTCTATCCCAGGTGATGCGTGACCTGGAGTCGTCGGTGCGCTCCCTGATCGGCGAGCGTATTGAGCTTTTTCTGGAGACAACGCCGCAGGAGAATGTGTACGTCGATAGGGCGCAACTCGAGAATTTGATTCTCAATCTCGTCAACAACGCCGCTGATGCCATGCCGGATGGGGGAACGTTGCGAATCAGGGTCGATCAGACGGATTCGCCGATTGGGCCTTCCATGGTTCGCCTCGAAGTTGAGGACACTGGGGGCGGGATGGACGAGAGGACACGCGCACGTGCATTCGAGCCTTTCTATACCACCAAGCCGATCGGCGAGGGTACCGGGCTCGGCCTGTCGTCCGTCCACGGAGTCGTGACGCTGTCGGGTGGGACCGTAGAGATTTTTTCGGAGTTGGGGCGGGGAACCACTGTGCGCGTCGAGTGGCCGTTCGCAGATGGAGAGGCGGGCGAAGTGGAGGCGGATGGTCCACCCCAGGGTGACAAGAAGCGAGCGGCGCCATCCGGTACCATCCTGGTGGTCGAAGACGACGACGGGACGCGTGGTTTGCTCGAGCGGGTGCTTGCTGGGGCCGGCTACGATGTCCACACGGCGGGCAGTGCCGAAGAGGGGTTGGAGTGGTTCAGCACCGGTCACCACCTCGACATGCTCGTGACCGACATCGTCATGCCCGGACGCACCGGTTTCGAACTGGGAGAGGAGATTCTGACGCGCAATCCCGAGTTGCCGGTGCTCTACATGTCAGGGTACATGATGTCCGGGTATCTGGAGAGCCCCGCCGCTTCCGGTGGCGGCACCGTCGATCCCGATCTGAATTTTCTACTCAAACCATTCTCACCTACAGATTTGCTGGATCGTGTAGAAAAAGCACTGCGCGGGGTGCACTGAGCGGGACTGTATCCCATAATCTGGAAGATGAGCCACCTGTTCGCCCCCCTCTGACTCTACCTGCCACACCCCTCAGTCCGTCCAGGTTCCAGACTTGAGACTCTAGAATACAGCCTCCAAAAGTGTGACGCAGCTCACAATCCTGTTTCGTAAGTCAATGTAAAACAAGCAGTTACGAGGCAGTGCCACATTGGCACATCGCTTGCCCCTTAACGGACCAGCAGCGGCTAACACATGGCCGTGCCGGGTGTCGGCGGTGACTTGCCGCGGCATTGAAACGGTACCAGTTTTTTGGAGGCGTACAAATGAAACGCACAATCACTGCATTGGCACTGGTTGCAGCCGTCCTGGCGGTAGCCCCGCGGCAAGCTGAGGCGCAGTCCGCCAGCATCACCGCCAGCGCTACGGTACTCACGGCCCTCACCGTGACTGGCGTGGACAACCTGGATTTCGGGCTCGTTCCTCCGGGTTTCACGAAGACCGTGTTGGAAACCGACGCGGGGGCGGGAACTTTCGACCTGTCCGGCAGTGCCGGCGCGGAAGTTACCTTGACGTTCACCGCGCTACCCGCCAATCTGCAGGACGCGGCTCTGAACAACCTGCCAATCACTTATACAGGTGTGCGCAACACTACAGACAATGCCGCTACAGGCAACGTCTTCACGCCTAGCGCGGTCACAACGACGAATCTGGATGCGGGCACGGGAGAGTTGTACCTCTTCCTAGGTGGGCAAGTCGACGCAACCGCTTCGCCACCTGCCGGCCTGTATCAAGGCACGGTAACGCTGACCGCTGCGTATACAGGTAACTAGCCCCAAAGGGTTGAGGACCATGTGGCGCGGTGCCGGCGGCTGTAGATTTCGGTCCGTCGGTACCGCGTTCGTACGTTGGATGGCTTCTGACGGAATGGAGTACGATGGTTCGAGCTTTCCCCTGGATACGCACCGCAATCGTAGCTACGCTATTCGTCATTGCATGCACCGCGCTGCGCGCACAGGGAGGTACGCTCACGGCGACGGGCGATCAGGGCTTGCAGTTCGGCGTGGTGCTTCCGGGGCTAGCGTCGCCGGTGAGTCCGACAGACGCGGCCATGGCGGGGAGGTTCGAAATCCGCGGCGATCGGGAATCTGAAGTGGTGATTGACTTTATCCTCCCCACTGAGATGCTGGCCCCCGGCGGAGCGATGTTGCCGCTTGTTTTCGGGGTCGACGACGGAAGGTGGGGTACCCGTCCCTCGATCAATCAGTCGCAGACCTTCGACCCCAGCGTGCCACTGGTGGCTCGGCTCGGGCGCAGCGGAAGGTTGTATCTCAGGCTCGGAGGGACGGCAATGCCGCTTCCGTCCCAGGTTCCGGGTGACTACTCGGCCACGATCGCAGTGACTGTGGCGTACACGGGGAACTGATGAAACAGGCACAAGGGTTGCTGAGGAGCGTTTTGCTTGCCGGCATCGCGCTGGCCTGCTTGCCGATCATCACGGGTGCTGTACTGGTGACGCCGCACGCCGTGTTCATCGATCACAGGCAGCGTACGGGCCAGCTCACCTTGGCCAACCCGGGGGAGGAGCCGGAAGAGATCGAGATCGACTTCGTGTTCGGCTATCCGGCAACTGATTCCTTGGGCAATCCCTACGTAGAGCTCATAGACGAACCCCGCCCGGACCAGCCCTCGGCCGCAGAGTGGATGCGCGCGTTCCCACGCCGCTTGCGGTTGGAGCCAGGTCAACGGCAAGTCGTGCGCCTTCTGGCAAGTCCCCCTTCGGACCTACCTGACGGGGAGCACTGGTCGCGGCTCATCGTGACGTCGCGGCGGGCGGCGCCCGTTGCGGCTGCCGATTCCGGCCTCAGGGCCGGTATCACTCTCGAGCTCCGCACCATCATATCGCTGACGTATCGCAAGGGAACACCCGAAACCGGCGTGACGCTTTCCGACCTCAGCACGCAGGTGGAGGGGGACTCGCTCGTTACGTGGCTCGGCCTCGAGCGTGACGGGAACGCCGCGTATCTCGGTAGCGTGAAGATCGTGGTGCTCGACAACGACGAGAGCGTGGTGCGTGAATGGAGCATCCCTGTTGCGGTGTACTATGAGATGCACCGGCGGCTCGCGTTGCCGCTGGACGGGATCCCAAGCGGGGCGTACAGGGTGCGATTCGACTTGTCGACGGCACGTGAGGACATTCCCCAGACGAACATACTGCCGGCAACTCCGATTACCAGAGCCTTCAGGATCGAGGTAGGGTGAGAGTGCGTCGCAGATCCGGATTGCACAAAGTTGTCGCGGTGGCGTTGGCCACCGGGGCACTTGCTTTGTGTTCGGGGAACCTCCGGGCGCAGCCGTCCATCACCGCCATCGCCAACGTGTCCGACGTCGGCTTGTCCGTGATCGACGTGCAGGATCTTCAGTTCGGCACCGTCACGCCGGGAGCCGCCACATTCTTGGACCCGCAAGTGTCGGCCAACGCAGGGAAGTTCGAGATCCGCGGTGCGCAACGCGCCGAAATCGCTGTCGACATCACGTTGCCGGTGGCCCTCACCGTCGGCCCGTGGAGCATGCCAATCAGCTTTGGCGCCAACGCTGCCTGCCATCGCAACCGCGATCAGCAGGCTCAGTGCACATATTTCGATCCGTCCACTACGCTGATCACCAACATTCGGAATCGCAACTTTCCCGACAACCTGCGCATGATCTGGATTGGCGGAACGGTCACGCCGCCGGCCGCGCAATTCCCCGGCGTGTACCGGGGCAGCGTGACGTTGACCGTCGCGTACACCGGCAACTAGCGCGAAACGGAACCGTGTGCCGCCCGGGTAGGCTCCTGATCGCAGCCACCGTGCTCTTGGCCGCGGGCGCCGCCTCGACAGACGCACAGACTGACACGACCCTGACCGAGACGCTCATCGATGTGCGGGTTGCCGACGGCCCGCGGACCGTTGCGCTCGCGCTCGTCCGGAGCCAGGTCCTCTACCTGTCTCTGGAAACGTTCGGCCAGCTTGCGGAGATCGAGCATACGGTTCTGGTGCCCGCCCGGCGCTGGGAGACCGTGCTGCAGCCCGAAGGCGTCACGGTGGTAATCGACCATGCCACGGAGACGGCAGCAGGAGTCGGAGGCACTCGGCACCTCACGCTGGGCGACGTGGTGTGGCGTGATGAACAAATCTACGTGTCAGCGGGACTGATAGACCTCTTGTTCGGCGTCACGCTGGGTGTCAACTGGACGGAACTCACGGCGTTCGTCCAGCGCACCGAGCATCTCCCCTCGGTTCGCCGGCTAAGACGCGAGCGCCTGCGTGATCGACTATTGGCCGATCGCGCGGGGGCGGTGTCTCACCCGTTGGCTCCCCTCACGGCTCGCGCGGCGGATGGCGCCGTCCTCGACTGGTCGGTGACCTCGGGCACGCGGGACCCACTTCACACCTCGGGTGTGGACCTAGGATTGGGCGCACAGGTCCTTAACGGGAGTCTGGAGATTCGCCACGGGGAACGTTCCACGACCGCCGGTCGTTCCGCCTGGACCCGCGCCGGTTGGATGCGTGCGTGGACAGACCGGCCATGGCTGCGCCAGGTCAGGCTCGGCCATGGTATTGTGACCGGGCCGTCGCCGAGGCGCTTCTTCGGGATTGCGCTCGCAAACGCACCCTACGTGCGGCCGAGCGACTTCGAGCGCCAGTTCCTTTTCGGCTCCGTGCCCAGCGGCTGGGAGGTGGAACTCTACCAGCATCAACGCCTCGTTGATTTTACCATGGCCGATCCGTCCGACGCGTATCAGTTCGATGTGCCACTCCGCTACGGTCAGAATCCGTTCGAGGTCGTGGCGTACGGCCCTGCCGGCCAGGTCGAGCGGTCACGCGTCGCATATATCGTCCCGTTCGATCGCCTGCCGCGCGGCCAGTTCGAATACGGGGTGTCGGGAGGTCTGTGTGACAGCGATCCATGCCGGGGACAGCTGAACCTCGACGCGCGATACGGCCTTCTACCAGGAATCACCCTGCGGTCGGGCCTCCAAACGTTCTGGCGAGACACCCTGCCGGATTTGTGGCACCCGTACGCCACGATCGCGGCGCAGCCTACCCGGAGCCTCAACTTGGTGTTCGAGGGGGTCGCACGGGGATACGCATCTGCGAGCATAATCGTTGCTCCGTCTTCCGACTTCGAGGCTCGCTTGGGGCATACCGAATACGCAGGCGGGGTGGATGCGCCACTCCTTGGTTCGGGCACACTGGAGCGTCGCACAATTGCGTCGCTGTTCTGGCGGCCCAAAGCGAACGACCGCGCGCCGTTCCTCCGACTCGACGCCTCGAGGTACGATGTGGGCAGTG
>JBDGYW010000158.1:0-10549 GCA_039588935.1 Gemmatimonadota bacterium
CAATCACATTTTGCTTGGCCGCCATCGCCACAACGACCGGAATGTAGATCGAGCTCCAAAAGATGATCCCCTGCTGTGATACCGGGTTCAAGCGATCCCGTTTCCGCAGATAGTCTGCTAGGAGAATCATCAGCAGCATCGCGATCCCGACACCACCGACGTTGGCCTGGACGCCGATCAGCTTCCCGAGCAACTCCCCAACGAAGATGCCGGCGATCATGCAGCCTGCGAGGAGTGCAACCCCATATATGACCATTTATGGTGTCTCCGTTCCCTGGGCAAAGAGTCTGGCAACGGCCGGCTTGGTGACCTTTCCCATGGCGTTGCGAGGAAGCGCTCCTACGATCTCCAGGGCCTTCGGGATCTTGTACGGCGCAAGCAGCTCGCGCGCCCACAAGCGCAACTCGTCGATGTCCAGCGTCGATTTCTCGACCAGCTCCAGCGCCACACACACCCGCTCGCCCCAGTCTAGATCGGGGGCTCCCACTACCGCACACTCCTGTATCGCAGGGTGGTTGCGCAGTACCTCCTCGATCTCGAGTGCGGAAACCTTGTACCCGCCTGTCTTTATGATGTCCACGCTGCGGCGACCCAAAATCCGATAGCGCCCGTCTTCCAGTGCGACGACGTCACCGGTCCGGAACCACCCGTCGTGGAAAGACGCAGCCGTCTCGTCGGGGCGGCGCCAATACTCGAGGAATACGTTCGGACCATCGATCAACAGCTCACCGGGTGTGCCGGGAGTGACATCGTTCATATCATCGTCGACCACTCGAGCCTGAACTCCTGGCAGAGGAAGTCCTACAGATCCGGGGAAACGTTCTCCTCGCAGAGAGTTCGACAGTCCCATACCGATCTCCGTCATCCCATAGCGTTCCAGCAACACATGCCCAGTGATCTCTTTCCACCGCTCGAGCACTGATACAGGCAGCGCGGCGGAACCCGAGACCATGAGTCTGAGTCTTCCGCAAGCCTCAGACATCTCCGCCTGTTCGGCGGGCGTCGCCTGCTCCCAGTCGGTGATCAATCTGCGATAGATGGTGGGCACGGCCATGAAGAGCGTCAACGGTCTGGTTACGAGGTGATGCCATGTTTCGTTCGCGTCAAAACCGGGCATCATCTCGCAACACGCCCCGCTCCAGAGTGCACAGGAAAGAACGTTTACTATGCCGTGAACATGGTGTAACGGGAGAACGAGCAGGATCCTGTCATCCTGGGTCCATCCCCAGGCCTCGACGAGCGAAGTGACCTGAGCCCGGATCTGTGAGTGCGTTGTAACAACGCCCTTGGGTTTCCCTGTGGTTCCACTCGTGTAGAGCATCATCGCGCGTCGAGCGTCCGCCACATCCGGGAGTGCGGCAACCGCGTTCTCCATCATATCCGACGTCAGAGCGAGCTTTAGGCCGCGAGGCTGTACAACTTCTCTCAAGCGGCTTTCAAAGCTGGGATGGGCTACCACCGTTGCGGGGTCGGAATCGTCCAGCACATGGGCCAGCTCCGCCGCAGGATGTGACATCGCGAGGGGAACCGCAATGCCACCTGCGCGCCAAATACCCCACAGAGTCGCTACATAGTGAAACCCCGGTGGTACGAGGAATGCGATTCTTTGCTCCCTGAGATCATCGGCGCCGCCCACAAGAGCGGATGCCACGGCAGCAGAGGATCTCAGGAGATCGTCATAGGCGAACGTGCCGTCGGCATCGACAATTGCGTGCCGAGTTCGGTGCTCTTCAGCTCGAGCGACTAGGGTGATTGCCATGAGGGCGTCGACTAAACGCTCTCAACGATTTCAGTTGTACCGCCATTCTGAGCCGAGCGGTACAGAGCCTCGATAGTACGCATGTTCGCCGACGCTTCCGAAAACGGGTATCGGACTGGCTCGCCGTTCAGCACACACTGCGCGAAATGCTCAACCATCTCGGTGTATTCGTTTCGGCCGGCCACGGCGTGCGACTTGGCTTCGCCTCTCCCGTGGAACTCTTCGATCGTGACATCATCGGTACCCGGAATGAAGACGCGTGGCACCTCCAGATGACCATCCGTCCCCGCAACGTGTAGGCACTCGCGCCGTTCCATGGTGAGAGCACTGTCGAACTGCGCCGTCAAACCGCCCTCAAATCGGAGCATTCCAGCCATCTGCTCGTCGACACCCCGACCTGTCCATTGGGCGTGCGCCTGCACTTCTAGCGGCTCACTCCCAGCAATCGTGCGGCAGACGTTGACGCAATAGCATCCGACGTCCATCAACGAGCCACCACCCATATCGGGGTCCAATCGAATGTTGTCAGGGTTGGTGAGCTTGAACGTGAACGCCGAGTACATCGACCGCATTTCTCCGATGACGCCCTCGTCCAGCAGTTCCCGTATCCTGCCGATGCGCGGGTGGAAGCGGTACATGAACGCTTCCATGCACGCTACGCCTGCCTCATCCGCAGCGGCAGACATCTTGTCGCATTCGCCCGCGTTCAGCGCAAGCGGCTTCTCACAAAGCACGTGTTTACCAGCTTCAGCCGCACGAACCGTCCACTCCTTGTGCTGGTTGTTGGGCAGCGGAATGTAAAGTGCGTCGATTCGGTCGTCCTCGAGCAACTCGGCGTACGATCCGTACGCATCCGGAATGCCGTTCGCGACCGCAAATTCGCGGGCACGGCCCACTTCGCGACTCGCGACCGCAATCACCTCGCCATTGTTCGACTCGTGGATTGCAGGGATCACAGCCGCGCGTCCGATGTTAGCGGTGCTGAGTATGCCCCAGCGTACCACTCCAACGTCACTCACAAGCACATCTCCGTTGTTGAGTTTCTTGGGAATGGGCTGCGGGTAACCTATCGGCCGGACACACATGGGCAAGTTGCTGTTCAGCCTCACACGCATAGAAGTTATCCACATCACATAAATGGTGATTTCAGACTCAACCCTGCAAACGATCCAACCTTCATACTCAAAAAGTCTGAGAGCGGTACTTCGCAATGTGTATGCAAAACGCGACTCACGACTGGCGTTCGCATTGAAAGCATAGTGCCCAATCGGTTTGTTTTGCCCGACGCAGCACGTGTAAGCATTTGTTGTTATTGCATTTACGGAGTTGATCTCAACTATTGACTGATGTGTTGAAGACTTGGAAAAATGCGGTATGATCTTTGCGTTCTCCATGTTCGTTCTGAACACGACAAGAGCACACCCGGGGTGACCCGGCGCCGCAAAGCAAGGGATCTCAACGAGACCGCCCGGCTACCGAATGGAGGAACACTTTGTCTTCATGCGATGATCAGCACGCTGCACTCCTTGCTGCAGTACGTAGCGCCAGAGAAAACATTGCTTACCTGGTAGGTTTTCCCACCGACAATACGGCGATAGCTCAAATGCTGCGTGCGGGATCGACAATCTGCAGAATCGCACGCGCTCTTGAGCACCAGGAATTGGCCGACCTGGGCAGACGTTTAGTGAGCGGCGCGCAAAGAGATCTCTCACCCACGGAGGAGATCAGGGATCTGCACAGCGCTGTCTCTCGGATCACAACGATCACAGAGGCACTGACGTCGGAGAGTTTCAAGAAGGCACCACCGCCACGGCCGGCAGCATCGTAGTGCGACTGAGCTAGCTGTCACTCAACCGAGCCGCCATCCTCACCGGGCCGTGTGGTAGACATGATGCCCGGTAACAAGAAGACCGCAGGAGCCGCCCTGGGCTGGACGGCCCACATCTACGGCGAAGCGTCCTCACGCTGAACCGAGCATACCTAACCGATTGGCCGCAAAATTGATATGGTCGACATCGGCTAATCCAAACCTGACCGCACCTCCCGTACGTGATGCAACAGACGTATACTCTGTCCATGCCTACTCGACGCTATCTCCCGGTGCTGCTCGCGTGCGTGGTGAGTTCCTCATGCGCAACCATTCAGCAGTTTGCCGCACTCCGCTCCGTCGATTTCCAGCTCGACCGAGTCGCCGACGTGCAGGTAGCGGGCATCGATGCATCTCGCGTCTCATCGTACTCCGACCTCAACCTCGTGGATGCAGCGCGAGTCGGTGCCGCGATCGCGCGGAGAGAACTGCCGTTAGCGTTTCAACTTCATGTGCGCGCCGAGAACCCGGCGGACAATCCGGTGACCGCTCGGCTCATGCGCATGCAGTGGACGCTGCTCCTTGACGACACCGAGACCATCTCGGGACTCATTGAACGGGAGTTGGAGCTACCGCCTGGTCAGCCAACGGATATTCCCGTCAACATCTCGCTGGACTTGTTCGATTTCTTCGAGCGCAGCGGACCAGACCTCTTCAACCTCGCGCTCAACCTGATGGGAGTTGGAGAGGAGCCGAGTCGAGTGGCACTGCGGGCGTTACCCACGGTGAATACCGCTTTGGGGCCGATTTCTTACCCGCAGCCGATCACGATCCTGGACCGGAGGGTTGGGGGATAGGGCGGGACTAGCTTCCTACATCTCGATGTTTCCGCTCGAATCGCGGTCGGAGCGGGCGACGTTCGACGTCGCGCCTCCTCCGAATTGCACGAAAAGCCCTGTGCGCCCTTCCTTCACAGCACTCTCCAAACGCTTCCATGCAGCGCGTTTCAGCACCGATCGGAACCCCGGCACGAGGCAAGAAAAGCCGACGAGATCGGTGAGGAACCCGGGCGTCATCAGCAAAGCGGCTGCAAGCAGGATGATCACTCCATCCACCAGCGATCCAGTTGGCAGCCCTCCACGTGCCAACTCGTTCTGAACGTTGCGAAGCACACCCAGTCCCTGCCAGCGCGCCAATGTCGCGCCCAACGCTCCGGTAACCACTATGATCGCAATTGTGGCGAGGATACCGATCATTCCACCGAGCTTGATAAGTAGAATCAACTCGATGGCAGGAACTAGAATGAAAAGGAGCAGCAGTTTGGCCATGCTGAAAGGTAGCGGGCCCGAGAGAAAAATGACCCACGAGCCCGTCCTCGAACCACAAGGTGTCTCAGGCTGCTGTGCTATTCAGCCCGGATGGCATCAACCGGATCCATCAGCCCCGCACGCCTTGCGGGGACGTACGTGGCCAATATCGCCGCGATGCCAAGTGATACCGCAACGATGCCGAACAGCACGGGGTCCCTCGCTTGCACACCAAACAGGAAGCTCTCCATCACACCAGCCAATGTGAACGCAGCAGCGAGTCCCACACCGAGCCCAACGACAATCACCAGGGCGGAGCGGTTCACAACATCCCTTACAACCCTTCCCTTTGTAGCTCCAAGCGCCTTGCGGATGCCGAATTCCCGGCTCCGCATTGTGACGGTGTACGCAACAACGCTGTACACCCCGAGCATGGCCAGCAACAGTGCTGTTGCCGCGAAGGATCCCAGAATCCAGGTGTTGAACCGCTCATCCGTCATCGTGCGTTCCATATCGCTCTGGAGGCTGTAGGTAGTTGGCGGAGGAATGGATGGATCCATGGCGGCCACCGTCTCCCGGACTGAACCTGCCGCCGCCAAGGGATCTCCTGTGGTTCGGATGGCTAGAGGCATCCGGAAGACATCGTCCGAGAGTGCGTACGGCAGGTATACCTGTGGGGAACTTGGCGCCTCCAACGCTATGTGCTTTATGTCCCCCACAACACCAACGATCGTCAGCCACGGGACTCCTTCGTCCCCCGGCCTGCGGAGACGCCCCCCGAGTGCGCTCCCATCGGCGAAATGCCGGTTCGCCAAAGTCTCGTTCACGATGACCACGAGCGCGTTCTCCATCCCATCCCGCTTCCCGAAATCTCGACCCGTCAACAACGGAATGTCCAACGTCTCGAAATACCCGGGCCCTACTCTCTGGAATTCCGTATAGCCCACGTCTTCGGGGACTCCACTTGCACCTTCCACAAACGCACCGCCGTCCGACCACCCCGTGAACGGCGCTTGACCCATAACCGTGGCATTTTGGATTTGAGGGAGCCCCTCCAGTCGGGTGGTGAGTTCATCGTAAAACGCCTTGCGGTCGGCCTGATCGGGATACCCGGCACTCGAAATCGGGATGTTCGCGATCAGTACGCGCGCCGGATTGAAGCCGGGGTCGACATTCCTCAGCTTGACGAAGCTCTCGAGCAAAAGCCCTCCGCCGATGAGAAGGATCACTGCGAGCGCAAGTTGTGCGCTCACCAGCACGCCCCAGATTCTGGCACCGCCCTTCCCTACGGGCTGTCCTTTCCCCGTACCTCCAACGCCCCGACACAGATCCACACGTGCCGTCCGAAATGCCGGCAGCACCCCGATGATCACACCTGCAACGACGGCCAGCAACAGGCCAACTCCAATGACGGGTAGGCCAACGGCGATTCGCTCCTGCAGAGGAATCCCGCCCGGAATGGCAGACAGGGCCGCCCGTACCAAACCGTACGCCGCGACAAGCCCGATCGCCCCTCCCAGCAGCCCCAACAGCCCCGTCTCCGTCAACGTGAACCTCGCGAGCCGAGACCGCCCGGCGCCCAGTGCCGCTCGCAAGGCGACTTCCGATTCCCGCGTTTTCGCCCTCACCAGCAGCAGGCTCGTGACATTCAGACATGCGATCAGCAAGACCGCGAACGCAGCCCCCTGGAAAAGCCACAACGTGGTTGGTGCATCCCTCACTGAATAGGCAAGCAGCGACATCGCCTGGAGCGGCACGATACGCTCCGGCTCGTCCCCTACCGGCGGGATCACCCACTCCGTACCCGCCATATGGTCCTGAGCAGCAACTCGGCTGATCCCTGCCTTCAACCGTCCAACCGGCCGCAGGTAGAACTGATTTCGCTGGCGAGACGCAAATGCCAGCGACTCCCAGAACTGTGTGCCAGGTGTCGGGAAGGCAAAGCCCTCGGGCATCACTCCCACTACCGTGTGGGGAAGGTCGTTGACGATCACACTCTGCCCAAGAATGTCTTCGTCGCCCCCGAACTGGTTCATCCAGAACGAGTGACTCAGCAGTATCACTCCAGGAGCATTCTCGATGTCGTCGTCTTCAGTAAACCAACGGCCGAACGAGGGAGTCGCACCGAGTGCGGGAAGTAGCCCGGAGGAGACCATTGCACCGCGCATCCGAACCGGCCTCTCTCCCAGCAACATCGTGCGCACGCTCGAGCTCCACACACCGATCTCCCGGAACACCTGCTGCCTGCGCAAGAGATCCTCGAAGACCGGAAACGACACCGTTTCCCAGCCCCAGCGATCGCCTCGGCGCAGCGCCATCAACTCATCCGGATTCTCGAAGGGGAGCGGTTTGAGCATCACGCCATAGACGATGGAAAAGGCCGCGGTCGTGGCAGCCAGCCCCAACGCAAGAGTGCACGTAATTGATACGGTCCACAGCGGTCTGCGGATGAACGTCCGAAGTGCATAACGCACGTCTTGAAGAATGGTCTCCAGGCATGTTTTGACGTCTGATGTTGGACCGCGTTTGCGGTCGCGCGCCCTGAGCAACGACGTCAAGCGGAATGTGTTGGGGGCGAGCACCTGGCTCCAATACCAAAGGTCAGCACGCCAGGCGACCCAGCCTGAGTCCAAACGCTTCCGGTAGGCGCGCGCCAGGTCTGCTGCTACGTCCTCCGCGTGGGACTCGGGGAGGATTCTGTGTAGGAAGAAAGTTGCGGCGCGGGGCGGTACACGATTGTTCATGCGGGATTTACCCCCTCCCACATGCGAGCCAATGCGTTCCTGCTGGACTCGAGCGCCCTCCAGCCCTTTGGAGTGAGGTTGAAGAAACGCTTGCCCTTCCCTCCCCTGGAGGGGTCCGGGAGTGTGCGTTTCGATTCGACGAGGCCCTGATCTTCCAGGCGGACCAATGTCACGTAGATGGTGCTCACAGACATTTCGCGCCCGGCAACTTTATGGAGTTCGTCCTGAATAGCCCCACCGAAGGCCTCGTCGCCCAGCCGGGCAACGGCCAACATGGTCAGCTGTTGGAGATCTCCGAGATTGAATGGTGCAGCCATGAACGCAATGTGACATTGTCACATTGGTTACGCAAGGTGCCGTTTCGAGGCGAGACGTGGAAGGCTTCTCGGACCGGCTCAGTCCCCCTTCACCACTGCCTCCGCCTCCATTTCGACCAGGAATCCACTACCTACGAGGGCTGCCTGTACAAGCGTGTTGGCAGGCCGAATCGCGCCGAACCTCTCTCCGTGCGCTCGTGCAATGGATTCCCAATCGTCGATGTCCTGCACGAACACGCGTGTTCGCACCACGTCTTTCAACCGCCCCCCGAGCGACATTATCGCACCTTCGATCTTGTCGATCACAAAATGGGTTTGCGCAGCCGGATCGCTTCCCCCTATCAGCCGGTTTCCGTGGGTGGCGGTCGTCCCGGAGACCGATATTCGATCTCCCGTGCGCACACCGCGGCAGTAGCCTGCGAGGTCTTCCCAGGTTGTGCCGCTTTGCACCCTGCTTCTGCCGTCAGCGCCCTTTTCAGCCTCGTACGGAGGCGGCAACGAATCGATGTGATGGCTCAGATCGCCGGTGGCAGTCAGGAAGGGCGGCTTCCGGTATTCATCTCCGCAGTCGCCCGGGATTTGCCCCAGCTTGGCCAGCGCCCGCTGCAACTCATCGCGATCATCGTCGTCGAGTTCAAATTCAGATAGACGCAGATTGTCTTCGATGTGTTCCGCTTTGCCGAGCCTGGCACCGATGATCACGCCACCTACCCCCGGGTGCTCGAGAATGGCGCGACATGCAACGTTGGCCATTGAAACACCCCGCCGCTCAGCAACCTTGCGCACGACACGCAGCAATCCTTGCAGACTCTCCCAACCTCCCGCTTCTCTCACAAACCGCCCGTACTTCATCTCCGACCACGTCTCGAGGTTTTTCCAGTCAGGCTCCGGCTTGCCTAGCCAGCGATTGGTGAGAAAGCCACCGGCAACAGCACCGAACGCCAGCAGCTTCACTCCTGCCTGCGAGCACAGCTCCAACATACCCGAGCGCGCGCGTTGGTCGAGAAGCGAGAAACACACCTGATTGGAGACCACATCTATTCCACTGTTCACCACGACGTTCAGGTGAGCCTTATCGAAGTTGGTCAAGCCCAAATGGCGTACGAGGCCTTCTTCTTTCAGTTCCTGCAACCAGTACAGGCAATCGAGCCAGGATGGATCCGGATAGTTCCAGGCGTGGAACTGGAGGAGGTCGAGACAATCAGTCTGTATCCGATCCAGCGAACGCTGGACTGCGTCACGCACATCTTCCCTGGTGGCCTGCCCTGGCTTTGGCACCCATTTGGTGAGCACTTGGACTGACCCCGGTCCGTGCTCCCGCAAATACGCGCCCGCGATCTCCTCGGCTGAGCCGTAATGGTCGGCCATGTCGAACGTCGTGAAACCGGCTTCTACGTATGGCGCCATTGCCGCGGCGGCAGCCTCGGCATCGACGGTCCCGCCGTCACGTTCCATGTCAGCGATCTGCCACAGGCCGGTGAGAACGCGGGAGATCGAAAGATCCGGCGTCAGTTCGCAGCGTTCAACCGAAATCGTCATTCGACATCTACTCCGGTGGGAGTTTCGAGAAGAGGTCTTCCACATCTACACCGGCTCGCCTCAGCGCTCTGAGTTCCCCGACGTACATGCTGCTCGCAACCGCCATGATACCCATCCAGACCGGCGTCGAGTGGAAATACCAGGCACTCACCGGCGCGGATAGGTCCTTGACGATGTGCACGACCAGAAATCCGCCCAGCAACAAAGCACCAGCCCACGCTAACGGCACCTGCGCAGCCCGAGAGGGCAGGACCCGCACCTGGCTTGCCAGTTCCGGGTTCCGGCGCGGCAGCGTGAGCACCGACACGCACATGAGCAGGAAGTTCACGAGCATCGACGTGACGAGAATGTCCACGCCGAGGAAGAAATCTCCGGCCAGGTGGCTCCCCAAGATTCCGACGGAGGCCATGACACCGCTGAGCACGATTGCGACGTGCGGTGTACGCAACCGCGGATGCACCTTTGCCACGCTCCTGGGAAAGATGCCGTCCTCGGCCCATGCGAACATCAATCGTGAAACAGCAAGGAGCATCGCGGGCAGATCGTTGATGAGCGCGATCGCTGCGCCACCTACGATCGCGACCGTCCAGCCTGCAGGGAGCAGATAGCCAAGCAATCCTGGTGCGGTCACATCGCGCGTTGCCGCCTCTTCGGCGATGTAGCTCCAAGGCACGGCGTGATAAACGGCTGCCGTGAACAAGAAGTAGAACGTGCCAACCGTGGCAACTGCGATTCCGATTGCGAGCGGCAGAGATCGGTTCGGATTCCTGGCTTCGCCTCCCGCTTGAGCAATGGAATCGAAGCCAATGAAGCTCGAGAACAAGACCGCTGCTGCAGCGAGGTAAACAGCAAGTCTGAAAGGGCTATCACCCCTGTCCGGGATCGCTCGGCCCTCGCGCTCCAACACGGCCGCGGCAAAGTCGCCTTGATCGAACGAAAATCCGGCCACGATCACGATCGCGCCCAGGGCAAACATCAGAAACATGAGGGGAACGAGTGTGCGTTCGTAAAGCTTCACACCGCGGATGTTCACAATGACAAAGGTCCACAGGAACAACAGCGCCAACGAAAGCCTG
>JBDGYW010000159.1:0-10529 GCA_039588935.1 Gemmatimonadota bacterium
TGCCGTACTGGGTGTCTACGGGGTTCTCTCCTATACCGTAAGCAATCGGACCAGAGAAATCGGGATTCGCATTGCGTTGGGCGCGAGGGAGACCGGTGTCGTTCGATTGATCGTCCGGCAGGGGTTGGCCGTAACTGCGGCGGGTATCTCGGTCGGTCTCGCAGCCGCATTCGCGTTGAGTCGCTTGCTGTCGGGCATGGTATTCGAGATCAGCAGCGCCGACCCGCTTACATTCGTCGTCGTTCCTATTGCCCTGTTTGCCGTTGCCGGGTGGGCCTGTGTCTTGCCGGCTAGGAAAGCGAGCCGTGTCGATCCGCTGGCAGTGTTGCGGGAGGAGTAGCGGGAGCGGAAACGCGGAACCGTCTCCGATTCTTGGTGTTGAATCAGATATACCGAGTTCCCGCCACTACGCTGCCCCGGAGGTTAACATGAGATCATGGCTCCGAATCGCATTCTGTATCTTTGCCGTGGGTTGCGTCAGCACGAATGTTCAGCGCTTGGATCACGCGGCGCGTCCGGCTCGGCCTCCAGATTCTGTGCAGATACTGCACGATCAACCGCAGCGGGCTTACACCGTAATCGCCCTCATCGAGTCGAACGGCAAGTCGGTGTTCGACAGCTTTGACGATTTACGCCAGGAGTTGGTCGTGGAGGCAGCAAAGCTCGGTGGAGAAGCGTTGATCCTAGGACCGGAGTCCACAGACTCCGAGTTCATCTTCGCCGGAACCGCAATGATCAAGTCGGACAAAAAAGAGCTGAGCGCTGAAGTGATTGTCTACGAGAGGGAAGGTATTCCTCGCTGAACCGGAACGTGAGTCGTGAATAGTGAGTTGGAAACCCACTCACCACTCACGACTCACCACGCACCAACTTTAAATCGTCAGTTACTCACAAACCCGAAGCTTCTCCGCCAGGCGTCAGACGTCCTGAAGGTCCTCGTGGCCACCCCGTTCCGTGAGCTTCCCGGGTAGCTCGACTGCCCCGGCCGGATCTCGATATTGACTGTGCCACCATCCTCAAATGTGATCAGGCCCGCGTGAACCGCGGCAGTACAGATCGACGAACCGTCCGTGTAGGTATCCGTACCCCACACCGGCTCCTCACTTCCATTCGGAGGGCAAGTCAACTCTGTCTGAGTTCCGGTCCAGTCACCCATCTCCATGGCGGTCGAACTCCAGTCGATATCCCCCAGACTCACTGACACGCTGTAGGTCAAAGCAACAGCCGTATCCATAGCAACTCGTACGTCCGGTGCCACGTACAACACTCTTGGGCGTACATCCACATACGGCCGCACCACCGCCCGTGGATCCGGCCGGGGCCGTGGTGCCACGTGCGGGCTGTCTCCCGGTACACCACTCGGCACGACCACGAAGCTACCCGGCCACTCCGGGAAATCGTGGCTTTCAACGCCGTTTTGAGACGTACCGTTGTATTCGGTCTGTCCCGGGACGATTTCCACCATCACCGGTCCACCACGGCGGAACGTGATGACCCCGGTGTGCACTGCCGCAGTACAAATGGAAGAGTCATCGGTATATGGGCCTGAACCCCACACGGCCTCCGGCTCACCGTCAGCGGGGCAGGAGAACAGAATCGATGAGCCGTTCAGCCCACGGAAGTCGATCGCTGAAGCGCTCCAGGATGTTGTTCCACCATCTAAATGGGGGAGCATCTTCGACGGTTCTGCCTCCCCAACAATAGCGAAGCTTCCCTGCCACGCGCCAAAACCGCGACTCTGAATACCGTTGTGCTCGGATCCTCGGTATTCGCGCAATCCCGGAAGGACTTCTATGTTGACTAAACCGCCATCCTCGAACGTAATGACACCACTGTGCACACCGGCGGTGCAGATGCCCGAGTCGTCTGTGTAGGTCCCTGTCCCCCAAATCGCGCGCGGTTCTCCGCCTGGCGGGCACACGAATGACAGGCGTCGCCCAACCTCTCCACGGAGGTTGGATGCCGTTGCACTCCACCTGGCAGCACTCGCGTACCTGATGAGCTGTATATCTCGAAGCACGTTCGTGTGCTCGAGGTTATCAGCCCGCTGCTCCAGCACGTACTGTCGCCCCATCCCCCCAAGCGCAACAGCGATCAGGACGCCGATCCCGATACGCTTGAAAGCAGTCGACATTCCCGCAGATGCAAATGCGGGCCAAAAGGCCAAGCCACCAACCCAATGACGCCGGGATTTTCGCTCCTCAGGCCAATCCGTACCGCTAGCTGCCCCTGTAGCTGAGACTCGAGCAACGATTCCCTGCCAGGCATCACTCTGCGGCTTCCGCCCCGGGTAATCCCGGAACCAATCCCTTACCTGACGCAGTTTCTCCAGCTGTTCGCGCAGCGATTCCGAGGAGGCAAGCTGTTCCTCCAGCCCCTCCCGTTCATCGGGGGACAGTTCGTCATCGAGATAGGCTGAAAGACGGTCGATCGTAGGTTCGTTGGACATTTGTTCCTCTGCTTTACTCGAAGTGCTCGCGAAGCATCAGCCGACCAGCGTGCACGTGCCACCGCGACGTTGCCGCCGAGATGCCGAGCATCTCCGCGATCTCACGGTGCTTGTAGCCTTCCATGTCGTGGAGTACGAGCACCTCCCTGACGCGCACAGGCAGCCGCCAGATGGCCGACTCAAGCTCAGTGTAAAGATGTAGATTGCCGCTGGGAGCGGCTGCAGATTGAATAGACCCATCGTCGAGCACGTACCGATCCTCACGAGTTCGCACTCTCTCGCGGTACCTCAAGAGCACGTTCACCGCCAACCGCCGGAGCCATGCGCCGAACGGGGCATCTCCTCGGAAGGTCGATAGCTTCTCCCAGGCTCTCACGAAGATGTCCTGGATCACATCTTCCGTGTCCGTACTGCCCAGCATCCACTCTGCGAGGCTGTTCATTCTCGCGACGTGCTTGTCGTACAACCGCTCGAAGGCCTCGAGATCGCCGCCCAACGTGAGTTCTACATCCTGCGCGTCAGGATCGGTTTCTGTTTCGACAACACGCGAGATTCGCTTGGCCAATCTGGTCATCCTCGGCAGCACCTGTTCGAGTCGTCTCCGTATCAGATGATACGGCGGGGGCCGGAAATGTTGGGTCGGGTTACACGAGAAGTGGGGAGGGAGAAACAGGGATAGCTCACATGTCAGTCTTCGTCGGGCAACGAGGAACAACCAGTGTGCAACGTAGTACCTCTGTGAAACGGAGGCGCACAGCCGGCGGCCCAATCACGTTGTGCGTTGCACGCTTTACTATTCCCCCTTACCCTGTCCCGTCCCCCGCTTCTGAGTTCCCGTTACCTCCTCCGGTTCCAAGTCGGCACCCGCCGCCCCGGCGTCCACGGCACCCCAGCTGCTTCGAGCCCGCTTTGCAGGTCGGTGAGTTCCACCTCAACGAGACGTCGCAAGCCGTCCAACAATGGAGCGAACTCGTCAGCGGCGATTTCGTAGTTGCGGCGGTGGGTGGTCGTGACGTCGGCGGTTGAGCCGAATTGTGCGCGCACTACTCGCTGTACGCGATCCAGAATCGGCGGCGGCGTTTGTTCCGCTCTACTCGAGACAGCGTGATCGCCGGTCAGCTGTACTCGAACGTCCAACAGACGAAGCTCCAAGCTGCGGATTTGGTCCGAGAACTCTCCGCCTGCCGTCGGCGTGTCGAATACAGCCTGTTTCAGGAGCCTCAGCTGAGAGAGTGTCTCCTCTATGACTGCGTCCATTCCCAGGACGGCGCGTTGCAGCTCACCCAAATCACGCTGGAACGCTAGCACCGCCGCTCGATCGGCGGCGGGCAAAGTCGAGTTGTTGAGTGGAACGGCCTCAAAGCTCTGTATTTCGCTCAAGTCAATGATCTCACCGTCCTGGTATTTGGCCAAGCTCACCGAATACTGCCCCGGCAACACCATCGGCCCCGACGGGCTGCGGCCGGGGCGCGAGGGGCTTGTGGTCGGATACCGGAGGTCCCAGGAGACGCGGTGAAAGCCAGAGCCCGTCGGCCCGGTGATGCGGCGTACCACATTGCCATCAGAATCGTGCACGGTCAGGACAATCGCCGGATCCTGTTCCCTATCCTCGAGTCGCAACTCGTCCCAACTGGGATACCCTATCTGCTCGCCCGCCCCGACACGACGACTTTCTTCCGCTCGCCGCTTCTGCTGTCGACTGGTGAGGCGGTCTCGCAGGTAGTAAGTGAACGTCGCACCGTACGGTGGATTCGGCGCCGAGAAGAAAGCATCCCCCTGAGAACCACCCATTGGGGACGCTTCAACGTATTGCAGCGCATGTTTCGTCGGGAACAAGATCCCCTCATCACTCAGTATCGCCGCACTCACGTGCCTGAGCGGTGAGTAATCATCGAGGATCAAAAAACCACGTCCGAACGTTGCGCATATCAGGTCGTTCTCTCGACGCTGTATCTCGAGATCGCGGATCGCAACGGTCGGCACGCCACCGGTGAGTTCGATCCAGTGGTCGCCGCCATCGATCGTGAAGAAAAGGGCGAACTCGGTTCCGGCGAACAGCAAGTCCGGATTCACGTGGTCTTGGACAATCGTCCAAGCCGGCTGGCGTTCGGGCATATCTCCGCGAATCGAAAACCAGCTCTGACCCCGATCGGTGCTCTTCATCAAGTAGGGCGTGAAGTCACCTTCTTTGTGATTGTTGAATGCTGCAAAAACAGTGTTGGCGTCGTGCCTTGACGCCGATAAGTCCGCCACATACGTGAGGTCCGGCACACCAGGGAAGCTGCCTGTGGGTTGCCAAGTGGAGCCACCGTCATCAGTTACCTGTACCAACCCGTCGTCGGTACCCACATAGACCAGCCCTTCCTGCATCGGAGACTCGTCGAGAGCGACAATCGTGCCGTACGGCGACGTGAACACGTTTTTCCATACCGCATCCACACTCCAAACCCGTCCCATGATCTCCCTCTGGTTTCTGTCGATACCTCGACTCAGATCGGGAGAGACCGCCCCCCAGGTGTTAGCCCTGTCTTCACTCTTGTACAGGCGGTTCGCGGCGAAATAGAGACGAGAAGACTTGTGGGGACTGATGATGAGCGGCGCGTCCCAATGCCACCGCAACGCGGGTTCGCCTGGTTCAGGCTGAGGCTGAATGTCGAGCCGCTCCCCGCTCTTTCTGTCGTACCGTACGATCCCCGCGTACTGATACATGGAGTAGATGATGTTGGGATCATCGGGATCGATTCGAGCCTGAAAACCGTCACCGCCGACAGTCACGAACCAGTCGCTGTTCCTGATTCCGTGCACGTTGTTGGTGCGCGACGGGCCGCAAAGGGTCGCGTTGTCTTGGGTGCCGCCGCACACTGTGTAGAAGGGCGTCTCGTTGCCGATGCCGACTCGGTAGAACTGCGTGATGGGCAAGTTCGCAACGTAGCGCCATTTGTCACCGTGATCCCAAGTCTCGTAGATGCCTCCGTCGTTACCGAGCATCAGGTAGTCCGGATCGTCGGGATCGAACACAACCGCATGATGGTCGACATGAACATTTGGGAAACGGAGTGGCTCGAACGAACGACCACCGTCGTCCGTGACATGGAAGATCATGTCCACTGCGTAGACTCGGTCGAACTGGTGTGGATCGGGATATATCTCGCCGTAGTATTGTGGGTCCACTACGATGTAGTCGCTCATGCGAGTCCAGCTCTCGCCTCTGTCGGTCGACCGAAAGAATCCGCTGGCATCACCCGAAGCGGCAACGAGAGCGTATACCACATCTGGTTGTTGTGGAGAAACCGCGATGGCAATCCGCCCACGATCTGCCGTAGGGAGGCCACTGGTCACCTCATTCCAAGTGGCCCCGCCATCGACTGTCTTGTAGATATTCGACTCGGGCCCACCGGCAACGAGCACACCCACATGGCGGCGGCGTTGGTAGCTTGCGGCATAGATCACATCGGGGTCACGTGGGTCGAACGCTATGTCGGCAACTCCGGTGTTCTCACTGATCTCGAGCACCAGCTCCCATGTGAGCCCCCCGTCAGTCGTCTTGAACAGACCGCGGTCTCCCCCCGGTGCCCACAACGGACCTTGGGATGCCGCATACACCACATCGGTGTTTCGAGGATCGATCAGGATCTTTGCGATGTGCTCCGACTCCCAAAGTCCCATGTTCTCCCAGCTCTTGCCGCCGTCGAGAGTCTTGTAGACCCCGTCACCAAATCCGGCGCTCCGCTGACTAGCGTTTTCGCCCGTTCCGAGCCACACCACATTGGAGTTGGTTGGATCGATCGCGAGGGAGCCAGTGGAGAACGAACCGTAGTTCTCGAAGATCGGACTCCAAGTGGTACCGGCATTGACCGTCTTCCAAACGCTTCCTGACGCTACCGCTACGTACCACGTGCTCAGATTTGCAGGATCCTTGACGATGTCGGCAATGCGCCCGGACTGCACTGCCGGCCCTATGTTGCGGAGCCGAAGGCCGGAGAAGGCAGAAGCGGTTAGCCTAGCCTCGGACCCAGCTTGAGCATGAAGCTCCGACAACATCGTTGTTGCTAGCAATAACACCGTGGTTGTGACTAGTGGTGTCTTCATCGATATCTCCGTCGGGTTTGCTGGCGTTCTTGTGTTGGACACATGGGGTAATCGCATCAGGCTGCAGTCAGCAGCCACACTCACAGGCAGATACTACAGGTATTCCCAATTGACCGGAAGGAGCGACTCGGATATTCAGAGAGCATCTTGCATACGCCCCGTTTCGACCACACTTTCTACTCGGCTGTAACACAGATGCGGCCAGCCACATACTCGACCGCACGAAATCTCGAGGGAATCCGATGAAACTCAGATTGGCATCACTGACTACCGTGATCGCGATGCTGTTTCTCGCCGGCTGTGGCGAAAGTGAACGTGAGTCGAACCTAGTTCAACCACCAGAGTGGTGGAATGTGCACCCACGCCCAGTCTATGCCACGTTAGAGAAGGTGGGCACGTTTCAAGACTGGTTTGACGTATACAAGCTCGCGGAAGGCACCTATGCCATCTACGAGCCGAATCAGTTCGAGGAGGCGATCTGTTATCTCGTCGAGGGAACTGAACGTGCTGTGCTGATCGACGCCGGTACCGGTGTTGGCGACATCACGCAAGTGTTGGATCAACTGACCGACTTGCCGGTATCCGTGGTCCTCACGCACGAGCATTACGATCACGTCGGACAGGCATACCGGTTCGATGAGATAGCGGCCTTCGAGGACTCTGCCGCACTCTGGGTCCTGCGCGCGGGCCGCGATAACCCGTCGCTCCAACGTTACCTGACTGAGGAGTATCTTTGGAAACCGCTGCCCGAGGATTTTGACCCCGTAGCATGGATCATTCCATCACTCGTGCCAACCGAGTTGCTCCATGATGGAGACACGATCGATTTGGGTGGTAGAGAACTCGAGGTGATCTACACACCGGGTCACTCGCCGGGTTCGGTATGCCTCCTCGATCGGGCCAACCGCATGCTGTGGACGGGCGACCTCTTTTTCCCCGGGCCACTTTACGCGTTCGGTCCAGACGTAGATCTGGAAGTTTACGTTGAGTCAATCGACAGGATCGCAGCCATGGTGGACGAGTACAACTACGTACTTTCGGGACACAACGATCCGTGGGTGCCGAGCGAGGTGATTCCGAAAGTAGGCGATGCGTTCCGGACAATTTTTGACGGCGGTGGCGAGTACCAGGAAGACGAGGACCTACGACGCTACCGGTTCGACGGATTCGACATCATCGTCCAAGTAGCTGCGGTGCAAGGCGGGCACTGAATCTCAGAAGAGCGGCGTCCGGTAGGTCACCACGGGTGCTATCGGACCCACCGAATGCTCCACAGCAGACTGCTGCCGCACGTTGTTCCATGTACCAATGTACGTGGCGCGCGATTCCCGCTTCCCGTCTATTCCGGCGTCAACGCCGTCACCGGATCAACCCTGGTGACACGCCGCGCTGGAATGAGGCTCGCGAGCAACCCGGTCGCGGCCAGGGTTGCAGCCACCATCCCGAACACCATGGGGTCGCGGGCATCGATTTCGAACAGCAGCATCTGGAGCGGCCCGGCCGCGAGTACTCCGAAACACAGGCCGAGTCCCAACCCTATGGTGAGCTGAATCAGGCCTCGCCTCATCACGAGGCCCACTAGTCGTGAGCCCGGCGAGCCGAGGGCCATACGGACACCCATTTCCTGTGTGCGTTGCGTTACGGCAAAGGACATCACTCCATAGAGTCCCACAGCCGAAAGGAACAACGCGGCGAGACCCAACACCATGAACACCCCCCCGAAGACTCCCAGTTGCCAAGTCTGCTGGCTGATTACCCCGTTCATCGCCATGGCATTGAAGATCGGCAGGTTTGGATCGACCGAAGCAACTGCATCCCTCACATCCGCCGTTATGGCCGTCGGGGTACCGCTCGTGCGGGCTGCAATGCTCGCACCGGTGCCGACAAACCCCTGCGCAACGGGAACGTAGAATCCCGCCGGGCTTCCTTGCCGATTGTTGATGCCCTCCATCTTCATGTCGGGCACTACTCCGATCACCGTCAGCCACTCAGCGCCGGCATCGCGTCTACCCATCCTGATGCGATGGCCCAGCACATCACCGTCGGGGAAAAACGACCTAATGAACGTCTCGTTGACGACCACTACGGGGAGGCTGCCACGCTGATCCATGGAATTGAACGCCCTGCCCTGCAGCACGTCCGCCTCGAAGGTCCGGAAATACCCAGGTGTCACCACGCCTTCGCGAGCGACCGGGTAATCCTCGTCGACCCCGTAACTCTGTCCCTCAACCTCAAAAACCCTCGTTCCGTTTCCGGATGCTGGGAGACCGTCGGAAACTGTTGCCGCCTCTACGCCGGGGATGGCCTCCAGCCTCGGCAGAAGCTCCTCGTAAAACAGAACGCGACTTGCTGTATCCGGATATTCTGCAGCAGACAGGCTGACTTTCGCCGTGAACACGTTGTCGGTCGCGAAGGCGAGATCGATGGTCTTGAGTCCCACGACGCTCTTGATCATGAGTCCGGCCGCGATCAGCAACCCGCACGAGACAGCCACCTCGGTAACCACCAGCGCGCCCGTCATTCTGCTCAGCCGGAGACTCGACGATCCCCTCGATTGATCCTTCAACGTTTCGCCCACGTCAGCACGGGATGCCCGGAGTGCTGGAAACACTCCCGAGAAGATGGCCGAAAGGACGGTTACCGCCAGCACGAACAGCATCACCCGATGGTCCGGCTCGAAGGTGATCCAGAATGGCGGCGGTTGGTCAATGGTGAACGCATCAAACGCCTCGAGCCCGGCATACCCCAAGCCTACGCCGAGAATTCCGCCTACAACCGCCAACACCAGAACCTCGGTCAACAACTGCAGGAAAACTCGAGCGCGTCCGGCGCCCAATGCCGTTCGTACAGCCATTTCCCTCGTCCGAACAGACGCACGCGCCAGCAACAGGTTGGCCACATTGACACTCGCGATCAAGAGCACGCCCAAGACTGCGCCCAGCATCGTTAGGAGAAGCGCGTTCATGTCACTGCCGAGCAAATCAGTAAACGTCCTGACGGCACCACCGATGTTCTCGTTGGTCTCGGGATATTCCTGCGCGAGCCTCGCCGAGATCGTCGCCATTTGAGCATTCGCCTCATCCATAGAAACACCGTCGGCGAGTCGCCCGACCAACCCATAGCTACGGTCTTCCCCTCGGTCGACTGCGGATGGATCGAGTTCTAGGGGCAACCAGACTTGCTCTTGATCCGGGAACCTGAAACCCTCCGGCATCACGCCGACAATCGTCCGCTGCTCACCGTTGGTCCAGACTGTCCTACCCAAAATATCGGACGCCCCGCCAAACCTATCCTGCCAAACGTCATATCCGATCAACACTACCGGCTCAGCGCCCGGGGAATCCTCCCCAGCAATGAAGGTACGGCCAATTAGTGGACTCACCCTCAAGGCCTCGAACAGACCGACTGAGGAAAACATACCGGTGTGGCGCTCGGGCCGACCCTCCTCGCCCGAGAGGTTCACGGTTCTGATCGTAACCGCACACAATCCCTCGAAGACAGTCTGTTGCTCCCGCAGGTCGAGGAAGTCATGAAGCGTGGTGTTCAAAGCCCGATTGTTGCCCGAGAGATCACGACTCTCGTACCAAACCACGCGATCCGCATCCTCAAAAGGGAGGCCCTTGAAGAGCGCACCGTTCACGATGCTGAAGATGGCCGTTGTGAGTCCGATGCCGAGCCCGAAAGTCACGACAGCAGCCAGGGAAAGCCCTGGGTGTTTATGAAGCATGCGGAGGCCGAAGCGAAGGTCCTGTAGCACTGAGTCCAATCTCATGATGTTCTTTCTTGAAGGATTCCCTACTCGAGTTCGATTTCTCTTGAGGCTGGGAAGGATCGACCCGAACACCTGCGACCAGTACCAGCGCCGTGCAGTGCGTAAGGCTCCACCACCGCACACGAGTGTCGAGAACTCTTCATCGCGATCCCGCACAACGAAACACCGGTCGCGCTTGGGAACGACGAAGTGGAGAAGCAAGCGAGCAAGAGCTGGCGG
>JBDGYW010000160.1:0-10487 GCA_039588935.1 Gemmatimonadota bacterium
AAGTGATCCCGCAGAGACCGGCGCACTCGCCCGGTCCAAAACATCGAGCAAGGGCCTGATATGAACGTCGAGCATCGGCGGCATGCTGTCTTCATCTTCGTAGGTGCCGTATTGCGTTTGTGTGACCTGGTTCTCCCAGTCGGTCAGACGCCGCACCGCCAACTCCCCGGCTGCATGAAGTTCGGTGGCGTCCGGATGGTCCTCGAGCAACGTCTCGATCTGTCCGCGCGCCTTGCGCACACCCTCGAGATCGTTGAGCAGTTGGTTCAGCAGATCAGAGACTTCACTGAGCTTTGCGGCAAGAAGAGCGTAGTCGTCCGGTGTCGCATCGTTGCGTGGATCCGGAAGCAGCGTCAGGTTGGCGCTGCTCTCGAAATCGCCGATTGTTATCCGAACCCGGTAGTCGCCGGGAGTCACGCTCGCGCCGCCGAAACCGGCGAAAAGTTTGATGTCGTCGATGCAATGCAACCCGTTCCAGCGCATGTCCCAGGTCCACTGATTCAGCCCCTGCTCTGCCGGTGGGTACCGCACGTCGAATGGAAGCCGCTGGTCCATGTTGCCGCTGATGCAGCGCTCGAAATCGCCCTCTTCGCTCGAGTAGTTACGAACGACGTTGCCTTCTGCGTCCGTGATCTCGATGCTGAGAGGCTCGTCGTGCTCGTCGGCGATGTAATAACTGAGGACCGCTCCACTCGGCGGGTTCTTTCCTTCGTTAGCCCCTCCGCCGCCGTAGCGGATCATCTCTGTCGCCCTGGGCGCATAGAGGTGTAGAGGCTTGTCCACTAAATTCTCGTTGGCCTGCCGAACAACCGTCAGCTCGTCCAGCACCCAGAACCCGCGACCCTGTGTCGCAGCAACGAGATTGCCCTGCCGGATGGTGAGGTCAGTTATCGGGACGGGAGGCAGGTTCAAGTCCAGCGACTGCCAGTTGACCCCGTCGTCAAAGGATACGAACATGCCGCCTTCGGTGCCGGCGTACAAAAGTCCCTGCCTCGAGGGATCTTCACGAACGACCCGCACGAAGTTGTTTGCCGGCAGATCCCGGTCGACGCGCTCCCAGCTCCGACCGTAGTCGGTTCCTTTGTAGATGTACGGTTGAAAGTCGTTCAGCTTGTAGCCGGCGACCGCGATGTAGACGGTGCCGGCTTCGTGTGGGCTGACTTCGATCGCGTTGATCTGGGCACCGTTCAGATCGCCAGGCGTGACTTCGTCCCAGTCTGCGCCGTCGTTACGTGTGATGTGCAGAAGCCCATCGTCACTGCCGACCCAGATTGTGCCGGATTCATGCGGTGACTCACTGATGTAGAAGATCGTGCCGTAGAACTCCGCTCCGACGTTCTCCGGCGTAAGCGGGCCACCGTTCAATCCCTGCTTGTCCGTCTCGTTCTTCGTCAGGTCAGAACTGATTTCCACCCACGTTGCCCCACGATCGCTGCTTCGCAGCAACTTCTGCGTGCCGAAGTAGAGCACCCGCGGATCGTGTGGCGACGCGACAACAGGCGCATTCCAGTTAGTGCGGTACTTCAGATCCTTCGACTGCTGTCCGTACACGTATTCCGGGTAGGGTTTTATCGGCCGAGTTCTTTTATTCTCGTGATCGTATTCGGTGAGCGTGCCGTTTATGGTCGTTGCATAAATGAGCCGCGGATTGTCCTCATCGAAGGCGATGTGTGCGCTCTCCCCTCCACCGACATCGAAATAGTCGTCGTGGCCGATGCCGCCGTCGAAGGTGCGGCTCGCAATCGCGACCGTTGAGTTGTCCTGCTGACCACCGTAAATCCGGTAGGGTACCTGGTTGTCCGTAATGACCCGATAGAACTGAGCCGTCGGCTGGTTCATGATACTCGACCATGACTCGCCGTCGTCGAAAGTCACGGTAGCGCCACCGTCATTGCCGTTGATCATGTTCAGGTTGTTGTCGGGGTTGATCCAGTGATCCTGGAAATCTCCGTGGGGTGCTGACTTCTTCTCGAAGGTCAAGCCACCGTCGATGGACTTCATGTATGGCGCGTTGAGAACGTAGACCGTATTCTCGTCGACCGGGTCCGCCTTGAGGTGATTGTAATACCAGGCACGCGACCACAGGATGCGATCGCCATTCATCAGTTTCCAGGTTTCTCCGTAGTCGTCGCTCCGGTAGACCCCGCCCTTGTCCAACTCCGCCTCGACAATCGCATAGACTCGGTTCGGTCTGCTTGCGGACACGTCGATCCCGATCTTCCCGATCAACTCAGGCAAACCACCGCCGAGCTTGTCCCACGTGTCTCCACCGTCGGTCGACTTGAAGATGCCGCCAGCCGTTCCACCTGACTTTACGAACCACGGCTTGCGTCCGTGTTCCCACATCGCGGCATAAAGAATTCGCGGGTTTGTTGGATCTATCGTGAGATCTGTCGCGCCCGTTTCCTCGTCCACCTGAAGCACTGCTTCCCAGGTGGCACCGCCATCGCTGCTTCGATAAACGCCTCGGTCAATACTCGGATTCCATATCTGCCCCTGCACAGCCACATAGACGAGGTCGAAATCCTGTGGATGTACGATGATCCGTGAAATCTGACCGGCATCGGGCAACCCGACGTGTGTCCAGGTGGCGCCGGCATCCGTCGACTTGTACACGCCATCGCCGTGACTGGTGGTGACGCCGCGGATCGGGGCTTCACCCGTACCAACGTAAATGACATTGATATCGGATTCTGCGACCGCGATCGCTCCAATCGTGCCAACGCTGAAATAGCTGTCGGAGATGTTCTCCCAGGAAATTCCCGCGTTTTCAGTCTTCCACACACCTCCACCGGTGGCACCCATGTAGTAAAGCCTGTCATTACCGCGCACTCCGGTGACCGCCGTCACGCGGCCACCTCGCCACGGCCCAATCTCACGCCATTTCAGACCCGAATAAAGGGCCGGATCGACGGTATCGGTTACCAGGTTGAACGGAGACAGACCGGACAGCAGGCCGGCGGCCAGCAAAGAAGCCACAGATCGCGCGATCTTCTTCATCTTGATTCCCCGGAGAAAGGCCCGGATAAGATACCATGACGAAACGGCAAAGGCCTTCCTATGATAAGGCCTGGAGATCGCTCCCGCCTTCCGGGTGACCGCTACCTGCCACCAGGTGGAAGGGGACTGATAACTCGCGGTAGGGGAGCATCGAATTGCCCATTGCCGTCGGCATCGACAAACACCGGGTTGGTGAGAGCGTATGGCGTTACAGCGTCGACGAGTTGGCCAGTCCGCGACCGCTCCTGCACAACCGGGTAAAGGCTGCCCCTTCCAGTCACCTCGACGACGATGAAAGCATCGTCTGCCAACTCGAGACGAACATCCCTCCGCAACCGTTGGACGGAACCGGGCGCCGCATCAACGGGCAGCGTTCGGGCAATCTGGCGGTTGACCATCACCCTCACTTCATCGACTGAGATCCACGGTGCAGCGCGAACGTCAATGTGGACATCGACCTCTCCCTCAACTGCAGACACGGTATCACCCGGCAGGTGTCGGCCGTTGGCCGTCAACTCGACGATCGGCCCATTGGTGACGAAAGACCGGCCCCTTCTCAAGGATTCGACGACCGCGGCGATATCCAGGTGTTGGACATCTCGTTCGGTAACATACGCGTAGGTTCGCGAGTAACCTGGTTCCTCGGTGTCGATGCGGTGCGCGTCGGATCCCGCCACCGCCGGGTAGAAGAATCCACGAGCGAGCAGATTCAGCCAATCGTTCACCGTTCTGAAGTTGTACGATGATTGGAGAGACGGACCGTTGAGGACCTCGAGAAGATCGAAGCCCGTCCAGAAGCCCTCGCGCACCGTGCTCGCGGATTCCGGGTCCAGTTGGTAGGTGGTGAGGTAACCCTCAGACAGTCTACGCGGGTGGTTGATCTGAATCAGTGCATTCGGATATCTCCTCCGGGTCTCCTCGAAAATCTGAGCTACCTCGTCGGAGAGCGTTTCCACCGCGCTCCAGCCACTCTCCCCAGGGTCGAGAGGGTATAGGCTGAAGTCGAGCGTATACGCGTAGTCGAGTGGACTTCGCATGCTGATCTCACTGCCGGCAATCACCATCAGACGGTCCTTCAAACCGGTGGCTTCCACAGCCGGCGCGAAATCGTGGCGAAAAAAGTGATCCGTTGCCACCGCCACATCGACGCCTTCGGCCACGACAGATATCACTCGCTCCTCGGCGGTGACCGCGCCGTCAGACTTGAGCGTGTGCATGTGGGGGTCGACCGCAACCAGCCCTTCCGTATCGACCACTTTCTCGACTAGGAAGCGCAACTCCGTGAGCTGATCCGCGAGCACCTCGACGACCATCTGGTCCAGGGTGTACTCTGGTCCACGTGAGGCGGACACGAGGTAACTGCCTACTGGGAGGTTCAGCTCGAGGTCCGAATGCCCGGGGAAAACCGAGTTCTTCATCCTTTCCCAAGGGAGACCGCTCTTCACCGGATCGTGAGGTTGGAAGTACGGTGATGGGGTGGGGTCGAGACCGAGGAAGGTCACCTTGCCGGGAACTGGAACTCCGGTCTCATCTCTTACGGCGACGCTAACCTGTCCGCGGGCCGGGTTTTTTAGAGTGCACTCAGTCGCCTCCTGGCCCACAGTCAGCACAGTCTCGGCCACTGCGGGGAAGAGATTTCCGGTTACCTCGTAGGTGCCCGAAGGAAGAGTCACCGTAAGAGGCGAGGGTTCGTCCTGAAAGGTCCTGAAGAACACTGAACCAGTGGCGACGTCTCTGACGACGACCTCGAACGGACCCGCCTCCAGGTTATCGAAACCGATCAGCACTGGCGTCGCCTCGACGTCCAACAGACGGTAGATCGTGGCGAGCAGACTGCCGTAGTCGTCATCAACAGCCAGAGCGTAGTTGATCTCGTGGGCCTCCCCCGGTGCCAAGTTCACCCGTAGCGGGTCTCCGGCTTCTTGGTGGGGGTTGAGATCTACCCATCCCAGCGAGCGGCCCGGTCCGGGGACCGCGACGAATCGCACCCCTGGATGACGGCTCAATCCATACGGGCTAAAGGTGTAGCGCTGCTTGGCCTCGTAGTGCAAGGAAAACCGGATGCGCTCTAGCGCTTCCATGCCCGTGTTGATAAGCCGTGACCTGACATCGATGATTCCGGCACCAGGACGCAGGGAGTAGGTCGTGGCGACTTCGAAGCGTTTCCGCGGGCCGCCCAGTTCGCCGTTCGCTACGGCCTGCATAATCAAGCCATCCTCGGTTGCCTCAACCGAGGAGTAGACGATGTAGAAACGACGTGACTCATAAGAGAGAATCGGGGAGCCGATCATCACGCTGTTGTTGAAATCGGTGCCTCGGTATCGAAAGTCCAGGATGCTGCCGTAGGCGTTGGCTGTCGGGAAGCCATAGAAGTCGAGGTGCGTCCTCATACCTGCACCGACGACGGCCTCGAACGCGCCGTCGGAGAGCAAGGAATCACCGGTTTGGATTCCGTTGTTCGCGCTTGCGGCCGATAGTGCGCTCCATACCGACACTTCGGTCGTGGGTTCCGCGACATACGCGGTAGCAGCCGCAGTCAACAGGAACGGTAAGTAGGTCCTGGTCTGCATCAGGGATGTCCCTCGTGACGTGGGCACTGAAAAGTAGGTTCCTGCTGGTAACCACCGTGGTCAGGAGCCTGTTGCTTGGCGTGTTACCAGAATAGTAGACTGAACTCTACTCACGCCAGTTTGGTGGTGCATTCGGGGAGTATCTCTAGTCCAGTTTCGAAGCAAACGCGCATGGCTCACACAATGACATAGGGAACACACAATGAAGATTGACTGCTTCCAGATGGAAAGAACCCAGTGCCTGTACGAAAACGAGGTCAGGTTCAACCTATCCGAAAGTGGTGTCCTCCCATTGCGTTTGGGTGAACTCGCTTCAAGCAAGCAACAACGCGCCGAGATCGACAAGCTACCCCTGGCCTACCCAAACTCGAGAGGGCGTGAAAGCCTGAGACGCAACATCGCCCGCTTTCACGGTTTTGACGATCCGGCCAGCGTCTTGGTCGCCAACGGTGGATCGGAAGCCAATTACATCACATTGTGGAGCCTGGTTGGTAAGACGGACCGCGTTGCCGTCATGATACCCAACTACATGCAGGCCTGGGGAATGGCCCGCGCGTACGGCCGCCAAGCCGACCCCTTCAAGCTGGTTCTGAAACGAAGCTCAGCGGGAAATTGGAAGTGGCAGCTCGATATCGACAGCCTGAACAAGGCTGTCAAGATCTCCACCCGCGTTATTGTCGTCACCAACCCCAACAACCCAACCGGCTATGTGCTGAGTGAAGACGAGATGTCAGCCATTGTCGATGCCGCGCGACGGGTAGGCGCATGGATCGTTGCTGACGAGATATATAGAGGCGCAGAAGTCATTGGGCCCCTATCGCCGACTTTCTGGGGACGTTACGACAGATTGGTTGTCACCGGCGGCCTCTCGAAGGCATTTGCCTTGCCCGGGCTGCGCACGGGCTGGATCGTTGCGCCTCCGAAGCTCATCGACCATCTGTGCCAGTATCATGACTACCTGACTGTGACGCCATCGTATTTGTCCGACCACTTTGCTGATATCGCCATGCAGCCGAAACGCCGCGACCAGATCTTGCGCCGGACGCAAGATATTATTGCCCGCAACCTTCCCGTGGTGGAAAAGTGGCAGGCAAAACACGCCGACATACTTGACTATGCCGCACCGGTTGCGGGCGCAATCGCGACCGTCAGATACCGTCTACCAATTTCGTCCGTGACTCTGTTCAATCGCCTGCGCCTGGAACGATCCGTATTGATTACTCCGGGTGAACACTTTGGAGTTGGTCGTTACATACGCATTGGTTTTGGCTATGACGCCGAGCGAACGAGTAAAGGCTTGCGGCGTATCGATCCCGTGCTGGATGAACTACGCGAGAAGAAAGCTGCCGGTAAGCGCTGACTTGAAGCGTTGCGATGTATTGGCGAAGTTGGCATTCGCTGTGTGTTACACACCGATCCACCAGTACACGGGAGAGCATCGATGCGCGGCTTGAAGGGCAAGAACGTTTTGGTCACGGGGGGCGCCAGCGGGATTGGACTAGCAACGGCGGCTCGCTTCCTCGAGGAGGGCTGTGCCGTCTGCGTGATCGATCGCAGTGCCGAGGCAAACGAAGCGGCAAACGCCGACTTGCCTTCTCTCACCGCTGCGATCGAAGCCGACGTCTCGAAGCTCGAGGAGGTGAGTGCGGCGGTCGACGAGGCGATCGAGCGTATGGGCTCGATCGATGTGTTGATCAATAATGCTGGCATCAGCATCCGTCACGATTTCCTCGACATCACGCCAGAGGAGTGGGACGATGTTGTTGGCGTCAACCTCACTGGGGTCTTCCATGTGGCTCAAGCGGCAGCTCGCCACATGGTCTCCAGAGGCTTCGGGGTGATAATCAACACCGCCTCCACTGCGGGCAACATCGGTTACCCTCACTACGCCGACTACAGCGCCAGTAAGGGCGGCGTAATCGCGCTTACCCTGGCGATGGCTCTCGAACTCGCCCCCACTATCCGGGTCAACGCCGTCTCTCCAGGATACGTTCTGACGCCAATGCAGAGAGCCGAGTACAGCGATGCCATGCTAGATGCCGTCAATCGCAAGATTCCCCTCGGCCGCCACGCCAAGCCCGAGGAGATTGCCGCGCTGTTCGCCTTTCTGGCCTCGGAAGATGCCGGCTTCGCGACCGGACACGTCTACGTGATGGACGGCGCGGAAACTACTGGTGGTCTGTGCAGCCAGTGGACCCACGAGTAGAGGATTACGAGCCGACGCCCCGCGCGTCGGGCGACACGACACCACCGCAGGAGGATTTTCCCGATGAAACTGGACGGCAAGGTTGCGCTGATCACTGGAGGAAACTCGGGCATAGGTAGAGCCACCGCCGCGCTATTTGCTAAGGAGGGAGCAGCTGTCGTGCTCACCGGACGCAATAAGGAGCGCGGCGAAGAGGTTGCTTTGGCGATCAACGAGGCCGGCGGTAGGGCGACGTTTGTTCGCTCAGATGTGCGTGTCGCTGAAGACTGCCGGCAGGCGGTCGAGCAGACGCTGGAGCAGTTCGGTCGAATCGACGTCCTGTTCAACAACGCCGGGGTCTTCCATCCGAAGAAGGTGCCGGAATGCACGGAGGAGGAGTGGGACGAGACCATCGACTCCAGCCTCAAGGGCGCCTTCCTGATGTCGAAATATGCCCTCCCCTCGATGATTGAGCGCGGCAGCGGATCGATCATCCACAACAGCTCGGGTTGGGGGATACTCGGCGGCGACAAAGCAGCTGCATACTGCGCCGCCAAAGGCGGTCTAGTCATCATGACCAAGGCCATGGCGATCGATCACGGACCGGACGGGATCCGCGTGAACTGCGTTTGCCCTGGTGACACCGAGACGCCGATGCTGACCGACGACGCTGATAAACGCGACATGGCTTGGGAGGACTATGTCGCCGCCGGATCGGAGCGCCCGCTCGGCCGGATGGGCACCGCCGAAGAGATCGCACGTGCGGTCCTATTTCTGGCCTGTGACGACTCCTCTTACGTAACTGGCGAGGCACTGGTTGTGGACGGCGGAGGTGTGGCGGGCTAGTGGCAGACGGCCGAATTCGGTCGCCTTTGACGCTCGCCCAAACAAAGGGGTCCTCTATTGCATATCGGCCCCTGCCCTATTCACTAACCGTAACCGTGCGCTTTCGTCCCTGCCACCAGTAGATGGGAAGACCGGCCGCCATGAGAACAACCCCCCAGAACACGGCATCCCTGCCTATTCCGGAGATGGCCCAGAGGGAATAGAGAAGGGCGAGGATGGCGATCACCGAGGCGCCCGTGAGCCGCTCTCCCCTGAATTTCTCCCGCTCCCTTAAAAAGATGATCAACTCCGAAACCGCTGAGAATACGTATGGAATGAGTGTACTGAGTGTGGCCAACAAAATTATGAACGTGAACTGTTCCACCAGGCTTGCCGTGAAATTTAGAGACATGAGGCCCGTGGCCAGGAGGCTGGAGATGAGTATCCCTGCAACGGGCGTCCCCCGCCGGGTAGTTTTCCTAAACACCGATGGGAAGAGACCGTCTTTTGCTACCGCCATGGGCATCTGACCCTGCAAAAGAACCCACCCGTTCAGTGCTCCGAAGGCCGATATGGCAGCCCCCGCAGCAATGAGATAACCGGCCCAGGTTCCCCAAATCAACCGGCCTGCGTCGGCGAACGGTGCCGTGGAGCTGGCGAGGTCGGTGGCAGGGAGGATTCCCATGACACCCACCGTTGCCAAGATGTAGATCACGGCAGCCAGGAGTGCCCCTATGATCGTGGCCCTCGGGATTGTCCTGCTCGGATCCTTCACCGAATCGGCAGGGATAGTTGCGGACTCTAATCCCAGGAATGCCCAAAGGGTAAGGGTCGCCGTGGCCGTCAGCGCACTAAAGGGAGTCTCACCGCTGGGATTGAACGGTTGAAAGTGACCGGTATCCATGTATAGGAGCCCTAGCGTTCCTATGGCGATGAGCGGAAGCAGTTTGAGGATCGTCGTGACTACTTGCACGATCCCTGCTTCTCTCACCCCAAGCGAGTTCACTCCAGTCAAAAGCCAGATCGCTGCCAGAGCGGTGCCGGCTCCCACCGCCGGGCTGGCAGCCAGAAACGGGAAGATGTTTCCCATGTAGCCGACGAAGGCAACTGATATGGCGGCATTTCCCGACCAGATACTGATCCAGTATCCCCAAGCCACGAGGAAGGCAGGGAGATCTCCCATACCTCTTCGGGTATAAGCATAAGGCCCCCCCGCGGCCGGCATCATCCGTCCCAACCTTGCCAGCATCAGAGCAACCGTGATCGCCCCCGCTGCCGTGAAGAGCCAACCCAGAATGCTGATGCCTCCGAATGGCGCCAGGGAAGACGGAAGGAGGAAGATGCCGGATCCGACCATGTTGCCCACCACTAGGGCGACGGCAATAAAGATCCCGATCTGTTGCGGGTTGCTCCTCGAGTTGCGTCCGCTCATCCGGTGTTACTCTCCCTCCAAAGGGGATCCATTCTTCCCGTCAGCCATGACCGCCCCCCTTCATCCCAAGTGCCAAGGCACCACCTGCTCGAGACCAAGTCAAGCAGCGCAGTGAGGGAAGCTCTCTTCATTTCAACTCGGCGAACATGTCGCAAGCCCGGCGAATCGCAGCTGCCGGGCCGATGAAGATCACCCGGTCATCCACTTTCACCGTGGTGTTGCCGTGCGGTACCACAAAGGCGCTGTCCCGTATGATCGCGGCGATCACGCACTCCTTGGGGACCTCGATATCACGGATCAGCTCACCACCGACCTCGGCTCCGGCCGGTACCGTCACGTCGAGCACGCTGGCGGCGCCGATGCCGAACTCGAAAAGCTGCGCCAGCCCCGGGCGATCGAGTTGGTTCTCCACCATGGCGGCGGTGACCCAGGGCGCGCTGATCGACAGTACGTCATTCTGCTCCAGCAGGTCCAC
>JBDGYW010000161.1:0-10405 GCA_039588935.1 Gemmatimonadota bacterium
CAGTGGCGCTTGCGCTTGGAGTGCTGTTCTGGCTCAGGTCTCGGTTCTACCGGCCCCTGGCTGATATCGAGCGCGGCATGGCCAGAGTCAGCCGAGGTGACTACAGTGCCCCGGTTCGTGTTTACAGGCTCGACGAGATTGGCAAGTTGGCGGAACTCGTCAACCAGGCCACCGGGAGCGTACGACTTCGTTCGCAGGCCCAGGAGCGCCAAACAAGGGATCTCAGCGAACGAGTGGGTCGGTTGCTGGACGATTCCATGAACGAGATCTACATGTTTGACGCCGAGCATCTTGAATTGGTACAGATCAACGGGACTGCCCGTCGCAACCTTCAGTGGGAAATGGACGAGAGTTTCGCCGGAGTCACGCCGCTCGACTTCGTGGCCAATCTCGAGGAAGGAAAATTTCGAGCAGACCTTCGATCTTTGAGTGAATCCGACAGAACACACCTTTACGTAGAAGGTCGAAACCGGCGCAAGGACGGCTCCGAATATCCGTTTGAGGGTGCTCTACAATATTCGGCGACCGAAGACCCGCCGGTTTACCTGGCAATCGTTCGCGATGTGACCGAAGAACGGGAACGGGAGGAGAAGCTGAGGCAGGCGCAGAAACTGGAGGCAATAGGCCAACTCACAGGCGGCGTCGCGCACGACTTCAACAACCTTCTCACTGTGATCATTGGCGGGCTCGAGTTGTTGAGAGACGCCGTTAGCGATGACCGAGAGGCTACGGAATTGGTAGATGAAGCTACGAAGGCAGCAGACCGTGGTGCAGCTCTCACACATCAGCTGCTTGCGTATTCACGCAAACAGCCGCTCAGGCCTGAAGACGTTGACGTCAACAGGCTGCTATCGGACATGGACGGGCTTCTGCGCCGAACGCTGGGGGAAACGCTAGACATCGAGCTGGTCATAGCGGCAGGACTTTGGTCGTGTGAGGTGGATCCAACTCAGCTCCAAAACGTTTTGCTCAACCTCGCAATCAATGCACGTGATGCAATGATAGGAGGTGGCAAACTCACTATTGAAACGGCAAACACGCGTTTAGATGAAGACTACGCCGAAGAGTTTGTGGACGTTGAGCCTGGACAGTACGTCATGATCGCAATCACCGATACGGGCGAAGGAATGTCTGCGGAAATGTGTGAGCGGGTCTTCGAACCATTCTTCACGACCAAGGAGACGGGTAAGGGGAGTGGACTCGGCCTGAGCATGGTGTACGGATTTGTCAAACAGTCTGCGGGGCACATCAAGATCTACTCCGAACCGGGACAAGGTACCACAGTACGCATGTACATCCCGAGACTGGTGGCGCGGGACGAATCTGACACGATGAAACGCGCCAAGCTATCGCCTGCAGACGTACCTCTCGGAAGAGGAGAGACAATTCTGGTTGTTGAGGATGACGTGGCGGTTCGCCAGCTAGCGGCCCATCTGTTAGAGACGTTGGGTTACAGGATCGAGGTTGCCGGAGATGTTGCCGAGGCGCTCGCGCTTCTCGACAGCCCTCGGGGACGCTCGTTCGACCTCCTCTTTACCGACGTCGTTCTTCCTGGAGGGAAAAGCGGACATGACCTCGCCAAGGAAGCGCTATCACGGCATCCCTCACTGGGGGTGCTTTTCACCTCCGGGTATACGCAGAACGCAATTGTCCACGAAGGCCGTCTCGATAAGGGCGTTGAGCTGGTCGAGAAGCCGTATAGTCGCGAACAACTCGCTGTGCGGATACGAGCGACTCTCGACAAGGTAGACGTGCCGACAGGATCCTGACTACCACCGCTCCACCGAAACACAGTTTCGGTCTGCGATGGTTCGCACCTTGCATTTGGGTCATCCATCCCCGTCAATCGATCGCGTGAAGCCGTGGGAAGAACCGCGGTACTCTGCAGCAATACTCTTCGTATTCGATGCCGAATCGTTGTCTGAGTTCCCGTTCTTCCAACACAACCACTAGGTAGAGCGTAGGCACTGTGAGCAACGCGGCAACGTAAAGCGCGAGGTAGTTGGAAAGAAACGAGTATGCCAATACGAAGAGCCATAGCTCGATATAGCGCGGATGCCGGATCGTCCCGTAGATGCCCTCAGTGAGAAGCTTCCCAGGTTTGTTCTCCCGCGAGAGTTCAGGTATGCCCGTCAATATTGCCTTCGTGAGGTGTTTGCGGCGCTTCGCCTGGATAACTACGGCACTGATTGCGAGAGCGACAGCCAGGGCGACAAGAGGAATGCTGGTGCCGTACTCTACCATGAGAAGCTGTCTGCGCAACAGAAACGCCATCGCCATGAGCCCTGCAGTTGGCAAGCTCAGCACCACGTAGGTCCAAACAGGTCCCAGTTTCCGCCAAAACCTGGCAAACGGATGAATGAAGAACCAAAGGAGCAGGCCAGGAGGTAGTGCCATGAGCACCAGCAGGGCGGCGTAATACCGGACCGAGTTCATGAAGACCTCCCGCGTGGGGGCAACGAGACGTCCGTTCGCTGCCGGCCGTTAGGCGTTGGATATCTAACCAAGAAGTTAGTAAACTAACTACTATTTTGAAATCGGCAAGATTGGTGTTTCTCCGTCAGTATTTGGGCATTTCAGGATCCACTTCGTCGCTCCAGCGGGAGATTCCCCCCGATAGGCTCAGCAGGCGGCCAAACCCAGCCTTCTTGAGTCGGGTTACCGCGGCGGCGCTGCGGTCTCCGTTTCGGCAGTACAGCACAACATCCCGGGTTTGGTCGAGCGTGTGCATTGCTTGGGTGATATGGTCCAACGGCACTAGGCGTGACCCGGGCAGTCGATTGATTGCCCACTCATGATCCTCACGCACGTCGATCAGCTCGATCCCGTCGGACCGTGCCAAGCGGGCCGCGAGCTGCGTTGGCGAGATTTCCGAGACCTCGGCTGTGTTTGGGTCGTTCTCGGGGACACCGCAGAAGGCGTCATAGTCAGGCAACTCGGTGAGTGTCCGTGTTCCGCAAGCGGGGCAGGCGGGGTCTCTGTTCAAGGTCATCGTTCGGAACGTCATCGAAAGTGCATCAACCAGCAGCAGGCGGCCAATGAGTGGCTCACCCCGCCCCAGCAGGAGTTTGATCGTCTCTGTCGCCTGAATTACTCCCACGAGGCCGGGCAATACGCCGAGAATCCCGCCATCGGCACAGCTCGGCACCATTCCGAGAGGAGGTGGCGCCGGATAAACGCATCGGTAGCAAGGGCCGTCGTCGGTGGCGAAGACGGATGCCTGGCCATCAAACCGAAACACGCTGCCGTATACGTTTGGCTTGCCGAGTAGCACGCATGCATCGTTGACCAGGTACCGGGTTGCGAAATTGTCGGTACCGTCGACCACTACATCGTAGCCACGGAGTATGTCGAGAGCGTTTTCGGCGGTGAGCCGAGTGGCATGAGTCTCTATGTGCACGTGTGGATTTATGTCCGCGATTCGCTCTTTGGCAGACTCGAGCTTGGACTTTCCGACCGATGCGGTGCCGTGTAGCACCTGTCGATGGAGGTTTGTCACATCCACTACGTCATAATCGACGAGTCCGAGCGTGCCGACACCTGCCGCCCCGAGATAGAGTCCAAGTGGTGAGCCAAGGCCACCTGTGCCCACCAGCAGAACTCGACCGGCCTTGAGTCGCTGCTGTCCCTCAATCGTGACCTCGGGCAACAGCAAGTGCCGGCTGTATCGCAAAACCTCTTCACGCGACAATTCGGGCAGAGAGCTTGCTGCTGGCATTGTATTATCCTCCCGCGACTGCCGGCACGATGGTGAGTTCGTCACCGTCAGCAGCCGCCTTTTTGAACCCGCCGTCCAAGCGGATATCCTCGTTATTGAGATAGAAGGTCACGAACTGGTACGGTGCTCCATGTTCGTCTCGGAGACGGGATTCGAGAGCAGGGAACCGCTGCACCAGGTTTGTGACTACGTCGCCCACCGTTTCTCCGGTTGCTTCTATGGTTCTCTGTCCATCGACCTGCTTGGCGAGAACGTTTGGTAGCTGAACTCGGACTGGCATTGTCTTCTCCATCGGTATCTCGTCTAAGCGATTTTGGTGAGCAGCTCGTCTGCGAGCTTCTCTACCTCGCCTATGTTCGGTGAAATGACCGGTAGCTGCTCGAGCCGATCGCTCACCGCTTCGGTAGTCTTGAGGCCGTTGCCGGTGATGTAGAGCACTACTTCGTCTGTGTTCCTGAGGCGTCCAACCTTGGCAAGCGATTCGGCTCCCGCCATCGTCACGCCGCCCGCTGTCTCGGTGAAGATCCCGGCATGTTCGGCGAGGAGGCGAATTCCCCCTACCAACGCATCGTCGCTCACGCCCACCGCCCAGCCACCACTGTCGCTGATGATCCTTGCGGCGTAGTTGCCGTCGGCCGGGTTCCCGATCGCAATCGACCTGGCAATTGTGTTGGGAACTTCGGGATTGATGCCTCCGCTGCCGCGCTCAACCAGGCGTACTATCGGTGCGCACCCTGAGGCTTGGGCGCCGAAGACCCGCGGCATCTGTCCGGTAACCAGACCGTCGGAGAGAAACTCTCCGAAGCCCTTGTGCAGTTTCGTGACAAGTGATCCTCCAGCCATCGGGGCCACCACTGCGGTCGGCAGTCGCCACCCGAGTTGCTCGACGGTCTCGAACGCCAGAGTCTTCGATCCCTCGCCGTAGTAACTGCGGAGATTGATGTTGACGAATCCCCAGCCGAACCGATCGGCTACCAAGATGCAGAGCCGGTTCACGTCGTCGTAGGTGCCGCGAACCCGTAGCAGCCGGGATCCATATACTGCCGTACCGATCACCTTCCCATGCTCGAGGTCTTCCGGAATTAAGACCCATGACGGGAAGCCAGCGCGTGTCGCCTGTGCCGCTACGGCGTTGGCCAGGTTACCGGTCGATGCACAGCCTACCGCCTCGAGCCCTAGTGCACGTGCGGCGTTGATACCTGTCGCAACCACACGGTCTTTGAACGAGAGAGACGGAAACGAGACTGCGTCGTTCTTGACCCACAGCCGCTTCACTCCCAGTACTCGCGCCAGGGTAGGGACCTCGATCAAGGGCGTGAAGCCAACCTCCTTTGAGTGGATAGGCTCTCCGAGAAACGGGAGCCACTCTTGGTAGCGCCACAACGAGGGTGCGCGCCGTTCTATCGTGTCTCGGTCAGGCCTTTCGCGGTTGGGATCGTAGGCTGGCTCTAATGGTCCGATACACTCCTCACAAATGGCTGATGGTTGGGCATCGACTCCGGTGCCACAGTGGCGGCACCGGAGTGGTAGTGCCTGCAGGAATGAGTGCGTCATGAGATCTCTCCCGCCCTGACGCGAAGACGCTCGCGGATAGCGATTTCCTCGTCGGTCTCGATGGGGTACGAGTGTTCGGGACCGGGGAACCGACGCGTTCTCACTTCGTTTGCATAGTTGCGGAAGGCGCCTTCGATCACCTCGTCCAAATCTGCGTACCTCTTAACAAAGCGCGGCTTGATGTCTCCCACGAACGAACCGAGTATGTCGTGCGAGATCACGAGCTGACCATCTACGTGAGGGCCCGCCCCGATTCCGTAGACGGGTATCTTCACGGCCTCGCGAACGAACGCGGCGGTCTGAGCCGGCACTGCTTCAATGAGGATTGCGAACGCTCCCGCGAGTTCCAAGGCCCTCGCGTCGTCTGCAAGCTGCTCTGCTGCGTCCAGCGACTTTCCCTGAACGCGGTAGCCGCCGAGTTGCCCGAGACTTTGTGGTGTGAGTCCCAGGTGTCCCATCACGGCGATTCCCGCGTCACTAATCGCGCCGACACGGTTCATGATACGCGCACCCCCTTCGCACTTCACCGCATCGCAGCCGGCCTGGATGAACGCTCCTGCATTTCGCACTGCAGCCGCATTGGACGGTTGGTATGATAGGAAGGGCAGGTCTCCGATGACGAATGATCGTGAGGTTGCTCTGCATACCGCTCGCGCCAACACGAGCATCTCGTTCATTCCAATTCCCAGCGTATTGTCGAGGCCCAGCATCGTCATCGCCGCCGAATCGCCGACGAGGAGCATGTCAACTCCGGCTCTGTCCGCGAACGTCGCTGTCGCGTAGTCGTATGCGGTGAGGAACACGGCGGGTTCGCCGCAGACTTTCAGTGCCGCAAGAGTTCGGATGGTGACTTTGGATGTTGCCATTGCTGGCTCCTCGTGAACAGGTGAAAAAGAAAACGGCCGCTCGATTCGAGCGGCCGGTGTATCGTGTCTGCGTTCTGGGATTGTTCTATGAGTCTCGCATTCGATTCGACCGGGCGCTCGTCAAGGGCATGGGCATGTGCATGCCCAATCGCATCCACATTGACATCAGAGCAGAGTGGCGGGGGTGCAGAGGGGCAGCGGCGGCAGCTGCATAGGCGGGATATGCGGCATAGGCGGCAGGCGCACCGTGGATTTCTGCGAACGTGCTCAACATTGTCTTCATTCTTCTCCTTCTAACGTGGCCCCTGCCTTGAAAGGCGGGCTCGGCACTCCGTACGCGTCTTGAAAGACGCAACCTCGTCCTTCAGGACGATTCGCCGTAGGCGGCCGAGCCCGGACGTCAGCCCAGGGAATACCAGCGCGTTTTCCCCCAACAAAAAACCCGCTTGCCGCGGGTTCTCGCTTTTTAGCTCTTTGTTTTTCGTGGCGGCAATACGCGGCAAATCACCACGGGACGTCAATTGTGGAGCGCATGGTAATCGTGTCATTGAGCGTTGTCAACCGCAAGTTGATTCACATACGCTCGAGTGATAGCGGTATCTACATTTTCTGCCGGGACCGCATGCAACAATCGGGTTACTCTTCCCGCAGTGCCTCCACAGGGTTCACCTGCAACGCCTTTCGCGCGGGTAGATAGCAGGAGCAGAGCGAGGCAGCCCCGAGCAACAGAGCGACAGCAAGGTATGTCGTTGGATCGGTCGGCTCGACCTCGAAAAGCAAGTTGGACAGTAGTCGCGACAATGAAAATGCTCCCACCAAGCCGACAGCGATTCCGATGATCGCCGGCCGAACACCTGCGGTCACGATCTGTCTCAGTACCTTCCCAGGGCCCGCTCCAAGCGCAACACGTACGCCAATTTCGGAGGTGCGTTTGGCCACCGAGTACGCCATCACGCCGTAAACGCCGGCGAGAGCCAGAACGAGGGCGACTATCGAGAACGCTGACAAGAGCAGCGCATTGAGTCGCCTGCCGGCTACCGAGTTCATCAGAGAGTCATCGAGATTGCCGATGTCGTAGAGCGGCAAGCTGGAATCGAATTCCGCCAACATGCTTCTAATTGTCGGCACGAGCGCCATCGGATCGCCAGCGGTGTGTACTACGAAGTGAACCGGTGACCACGTCGCACCGTTGTACGGCAAGTAGACGGCACGGGTGGGATTCCGGTCCAGTCCCCGCTCGCGCATGTTCTCTACTACGGCGACTACTGTACCAGTTGCTTGTTCGTCATCCCACAGGAATACCTGGCGACCGAGAGGATCATCGGAGGGCCAAAGCTCGTCAGCCAACTCCTGACTTATGATGATGTTCCACGGCGGTGCTTGAATTGGGTGCATCCGGTCCTGGTCTGTGAAGTCTCTACCTCGGACCACCGAAAGGCCCAATGTTTGGAAGTACCCTGGAGTGACGTAGCGCCAGTCAGCCAACACAGTTGACTCGCCGTCGCTTGGTCTTCCGATATCCCGGACGGCCATGTTGATGGTGGAAGCTCCCAATGGCTTCCAATTGACTGCGGCAGCTGACCGAACTTGCGGTGCAGTCTGCAATCGACCGAGAAGGTCGGCCAGGAACAAGCGCGTGTTTTGGCTTTCTTCCTCCATGTTCCCCGTTTCGGGTAGATTGACCGCGAAGGTGAGCCTGTTTTCGGAATCGAAGCCGGTGTCCACTCGCTGCAGTTGCCCGAAACTGCGTACCAACAAGCCGGCACCCACCAACAACATCAGTGACAATGCCACCTCCGTTCCAACCAACACGTCGCGAATTCGATTCTGCCCTCGGCTGCCTGCGGCACCGCGGTCGCCTTCCCGAAGCGCCGAAACCAGGTTGGCGAAGGGAGCCTGCAGAGTTGGTAGCAATCCCGAGAGCATTGCGGTGGCCACCGTCACCGCCAATGTGAAACCAAGCACCCACACGTTCACGCCCACTTCATCGACCCTCGGCACCGCGTTGGCACCGTACACCTTCAACAGATGCGTAGCCCACATCGCCAAGAGCAGTCCCAATCCCGCACCTATGGCGGCGAGCAGGCCCGACTCCGCGATCATCCTGCGGACTATGCGGCTCCGACTTGCGCCGAGTGCGGCACACACCGCGGTTTCCCTCTGTTTCCCAGTCGCTCGGGCGAGCAGCAGATTTGCCAGGTTCACGCATGCTATGAGCAGTAGGAAGCCAACAGCACCCATCAGAACCCAAAGCGCCAGGCGCATGTCGGAGTCGGCCCTCCAACGTGTCGCGGGCGCGAAGTTCACTCCCAATCCTTCGTTGGGGTCCGGGTACAGTTCGGCGAGTCGTTGCGCCACCGCTTCCATGTCGGCAAACGCGGCTTCCTCGGATACGCCAGGCTTCAGCCGCCCGATCATCACCAGCACGTTGTTCCCACGACTTTCACCAGGGTCGCGGACCATCGGCACGAACAGGTGAGCCTGGTCGAGCCAGATACCGTCGTGTGGCAATACTCCGATCACCGTGTGAGCGTCACCATTCAGGGAGATCGTCTCACCCACCACATTCGGATCGGAGGCGAAATGCGTCTTCCAGAAGTGATTACCCAGGAGAGCCACGCGGCCATCCTGTCCGGGGTCGTCTTCTTCGGGAAGGAAGTCACGGCCAATTGTTGGCGTGACCCCGAGTGCTCGGAAGAACTCCGCTGACAGCCGACCGGCGCGGATCCGTTCGGCGTAGTCATCGCCGGTGAGGTTCACGCTCGAGCCGCCGTAGGCAGCCAAGTACTCGAATGATTGGTTCCGCTCTTTGAAATCCCAGAAGTTGGGTGCCGACAGGGAGTTCCTGAACCAGCCACGTTCAGCCTTCGTGCCCCATATCTGTACGAGTCTTTCTGGCTGATCGTACGGAAATGGTGCAAGCAGCACCGAGTACACGACGCTGAATATTGCGGTGTTTGCGCCGATGCCGAGCGTCAGTGTGATCACCGCGACGACTGCGAAGCCGGGAGCCTTGAGAAGCCCGCGCAACGCATACCGAAGGTCCATCAACAATGACGTCACGATTCCGTCGCCTTTGCGTTTCTTGTGTCTGTTTGGACTCGACCCCGGTCTCATGCGGGAGCCAATCGAGCGTAGCACCTGGTGCCAGTACCACAGATGGGCCTTGATCCTACCTGTGCTCGGGATGATGTGGCGGTGGTATTCCTCTGCGAGATCGCCAACCAGATAATCTCGGTGCTCCCTTGGTACGAACGCCGCCAACAGCAGGGTGGCTAGCCGCGGTCCCAGGGTCTCTTTCTTTCGCGACGACGGACGAGTCACGGTGCACCCATCTCGCCATCAATGGCTACGCCGTCCCACATCTTCGACAGCAGTTCCCGCGAGCGAGCCAGAGCAACGAGACCTTCGGGTTTCACCGTGAACGTTCTCCGCGCCCGGCCACCGCGAACAGGCTCAGGGTCACCATGCTCTGAAGACAGAAACTCCTTTGTTTCCAGCCGGTCGAGGGTTGAATAGACCGAACCGATCGAGACTGACCGTCCGCTGGTCGCTTCCAACTCGCGCCGCACGGTCATCCCGTAACCTTCCTTGCCTAGCCGCACGAGGGCGAGGAGCACCAGCTGCTCGAACTCGCCGAGATAGTCGCCTTTTCCCATGAAACGGCACTACGGGGCAGGGAACCAGAAAGTTTCTACAAAATCGAAGATATAAGAGAAAGGGGCAATATCCGCTTGCCTAACCCCGTTGCACCTCGTTCGTTGCGCGCTTCCCGATTCCCCTAGTTCGGCCTCCTCCTTGGCGGGTAGCACTGCGGCCATTCTTGCCCGTCCGGCAAGACCCTCTGGTCCCGCGGAAGCAGTTCCGGATCTTCTGACGCCAGATAAGCGAGCATCGCGGTTAGGGTCGCGTTGTTCCTGAGGTCGTCGAACACGATCTTGTCGAAGGTGTCGCGGTTGGTGTGCCAGGTATATTGGCGATATTCGGGATAATGAGACTGAAGCCTGAAGCCGGGTGCTCCGTGGCACACGAATGACATGTGGTCGCTGCCACCGCGCTCGGGAACGCCCGGGATGTCGAGTTCTATGTGTCGCGTGATTTCGTCGGGAATCTTAGAGAACCACTCAGTGAAATGTTCACCGACACCCGTGAATCCCATCATCCTGATGTATTCGATGCGCCAAGTGCCATTGTCCTGATTGAACGCCGCCTGAAGGCCGTCTATCACCTCTGGGTGGTCTTCCGCGAACGCACCGGACCCTACCAG
>JBDGYW010000162.1:0-10314 GCA_039588935.1 Gemmatimonadota bacterium
CGATCGCCGCCCTATCAACCAGACCGTGCCTCTAAGCTCTCAAAAGGGAGATGTGATGCGTCGCGTCTTGAATATCTATCGCTCGACGGTCGGCAAGAATGTCCTCATGGCCGTTTCGGGCGTAATCTTCACCGGCTTCGTACTCGGGCACATGTACGGCAACCTCAAAGCCTTCTTCGGGCCCGAGACCTTCAATCACTACGCGGAATTTCTGAGAGCGATGGGTGCGCCGTTGTTTATGCACGGGCAGCTACTCTGGGTGTTTCGAATAGCGCTGATTCTCGCCGTGCTGATCCATGTGGTGCCCGCCATTCAACTCTGGCTGTTGGGTCGGAGTGCGCGGCCGGTCAAGTATGCACGCAAGCTCGATACTCTGGAGACCACGTTCGCCGCACGCACAATGATTTGGGGCGGGATCCTCATCGGGGCCTTCGTCCTCCTACACATACTCCACCTAACGACCGGCACTCTGCATCCGGACTTCGTGCATGGCGATGCCTACAACAACCTGGTTGTGGGGTTCCAATGGGTGCCGATACCGATCTTGTACATGATCGTGATGGGCGCCATTTGCCTCCACCTTTACCACGGCGTGTGGAGCTTCCTCCAAACGCTCGGCATCAATCACCCGCGCTACAACAAATATCGCCGGCCTCTCGCCGTGGTCGTTGCAGGCGTTGTTTTCGTCGGGTTCATCTCCGTCCCGGTCGGTGTCCTCGCCGGGATATTGACACTCAACTAGGTGACGGAGGCAACGGCAATGGAACTCAACTCAAAAGTACCCTCCGGGCCGGTTCAGGATAAATGGGATAAGCACAAGTTTGATCTCAAACTCGTGAACCCTGCGAACAAGCGAAAATACGAAGTGATCGTTGTAGGCTCCGGCCTTGCCGGAGCGTCCGCGGCAGCCTCGCTCGCTGAGATGGGCTATAACGTCAAGTGTTTCTGCTATCAGGACAGCTCACGTCGGGCCCACAGCATCGCCGCCCAAGGAGGGATCAACGCGGCGAAAAACTACCCCAACGATGGCGATAGCGTCTGGCGCCTGTTCTACGACACCGTCAAGGGCGGCGACTACCGCGCCCGGGAGGCTAACGTCTATCGCCTTGCGCAGGTGAGCAACAACATCATCGACCAGTGTGTAGCGCAGGGAGTGCCATTCGCTCGCGAGTACGGTGGGTTGTTGGACAACCGGTCGTTCGGTGGTGCGCAGGTATCGCGTACCTTCTATGCGCGTGGACAGACGGGACAACAGCTTCTGATCGGAGCGTACCACGCGCTAGCGCGGCAGATCGGCTTGGGTCAGGTGAAGATGTTTCCGCGCACGGAGATGCTCGATATCGTGGTCGAAGACGGTCGGGCACGAGGCATCGTTGTGCGGGACATGGTCACCGGCAAGATCGAATCACACGCAGGCCATGCCGTGGTGTTGGGCAGCGGCGGCTACAGCAACGCGTTCTTCCTCTCCACGAACGCCATGGGATGCAATGTTACCGCCGCCTGGCGAGCGCACCGCCGGGGCGCCGTATTTGCCAACCCGTGTTTTACCCAGATTCATCCTACTTGCATTCCAACGAGCGGTGACTACCAATCGAAACTCACATTGATGTCCGAGTCGCTGCGGAACGATGGGCGCATCTGGGTGCCAAAACAGGAGAACGAGCAGCGTGCGGCGAACGACATTCCTGAGGATGAGCGCGACTACTACCTCGAGCGTCTCTACCCGAGTTTCGGTAACCTCACGCCACGCGACATTGCGTCTCGTCGCGCGAAAGAGGCTGTAGATACAGGGCACGGCGTCGGGGAGATGAGGAATGGCGTCTACCTGGACTTTGCCGATGCCATCAACCGGCTCGGCAAAGATGTGATAGCGGCACGTTACGGCAACTTGTTTGAGATGTATGAACGCATCACCGGCGACGATCCCTATGAGGTGCCCATGCGGATCTACCCGGCGCCACACTACACGATGGGTGGGCTCTGGGTCGATTATAATCTCGAAAGCACCATTCCTGGTCTCTTTGTCATTGGAGAGGCGAACTTCTCCGACCACGGAGCGAACAGATTAGGTGCCAGCGCCCTGATGCAGGGGCTAGCCGACGGCTATTTTGTGCTGCCGTACACGATCGGTGACTACCTGGCGCGGCTGGGGCCGATCAAAGTGACTGCGGACACACCTGCATTCGGTGCAGTAGCTCAGGAATCCAACGACACGATGAACAAGTTGCTCGGCATCAACGGCTCCCGCACGGTCGACACGTTCCACCGTGAGTTGGGCAAGATGCTCTTGGACAACTGCGGCATGGCCCGCAACAAGACGGGCCTCGAGGAGACGCTGCAGAAGATCCCGCCGTTACGAGAGCAGTTTTGGCAGGATGTAAGAGTGACCGGGACGGGCGAATCGCTGAATCAAGATCTCGAGAAGGCCGGTCGGGTAGCAGACTTCCTCGAGTTCGGCGAATTGATGTGTCAGGATGCCCTCATGAGAGAGGAGTCGTGCGGCGGTCACTTCCGTGAGGAGCACCAGACGGGTGAAGGCGAAGCCAAACGCAATGACGAGGAGTTCGCTTTTGTCGCCGCCTGGGAATTCACCGGGGTGGGTTCCGCTCCCAAGCTCCACAAGGAGCCACTCACCTTTGAAGACGTTCCCTTGTCGCAGCGGAGTTACAAGTGATGAAAATCATATTGCATGTATGGCGTCAGAAAAACGCCAACGACAAGGGCCGGTTCGTACGCTACGAAGCGCCCAATGTGAACTCGCATATGTCGTTCCTCGAGATGCTCGACATCGTCAACGAAGGGTTGATCGAGAAAGGCGAGGAACCGATCGCTTTCGAACACGACTGTCGGGAAGGCATCTGCGGTTGTTGCGGCTTGGTGATAAATGGGGTGCCGCATGGTCCGCAGCGCGGCGGAGCCACCTGTCAGCTTCACATGCGGTCGTACAAAGACGGCGACGAGATATGGATAGAGCCGTTCCGGGCAAAGGCGTTTCCGGTGCTGAAAGACCTGATCGTCGATCGCAGCGCCCTGGATCGGATCGTTGAGTCCGGCGGGTACATATCGGTCCGTACCGGCAGCCCCCAAGATGCCAACGCGATCTTGATCAAGAAGGAGAACGCAGACCTTGCAATGGACGCCGCGGCCTGCATCGGATGTGGTGCGTGCGTTGCCGCGTGCCCCAACGCCTCGGCCATGCTGTTCACCTCAGCAAAGGTCTCGCACCTCGGGCTCCTGCCACAGGGCCAACCAGAGCGGATGGCTCGCGTGCTCAACATGGTCGACATCATGGACCAGGAAGGTTTCGGAGGCTGCACCAATCACCGCGAATGCGAAGCTGCTTGCCCGAAGGAAATCAGCGTCAACTTCATCGCGCGGTTGAACAGAGACCTGATGAAAAGCGTGGTTGTAACGACAGATTGAGTTGTGGGCCGGACTCCCGGCCCACAGAAGTACGACCTCCCTAGTTGCGCTCGGCCGCGACTGTCTTGACGGCCTTGATTGCCGCCTCGATGTGATCTTCGGTGTTGAACGGACCCACGGAAAAGCGAACTGTTCCGCGTGGTGCCGTGCCGTGATGTTCGTGACAGAGCGGAGCGCAATGTAAACCAGTACGCGTGAAGATGTTGTGATCGACGTCCAACAGGATCCCGATGTCGCTCGCGTCATAATTGTCTACTGTCATCGACAACGTAGCCACTCGGCTATCGAGCCGCGTCGTACCCCAAAGCTTCACTCCAGGGATTTCAGCAAATCCGTCCTGGAGTCTGCCGATCAGGCCGATCTCATGCTTGTATATGTTGTCGAGGCCCTTCTCAGTGATCCAGGCAAGCCCGGCCGACAGTCCCGCGATGCCTGCGAGGTTCAAGGTCCCCGCTTCGAGACGATAGGGATACTCCTCGAGGTGATACGGATACGCACTCTTCACTCCCGTGCCACCCCAGATCGTACCCTCGATTTCGGCATCGTCCGCAACGCATATGCCGCCTGTTCCAGGGGGAGCGAACAGACCCTTGTGACCCGTGAACGACAAGAAACTGATGTTACATTCGGTCATGTCGATCGGGAGGACACCCGCAGTTTGTGCTGAGTCAACGGCGAGCGGGACTCCCTCGTCCTTGCAGACTGATCCGATCGCCACGAGGTCCTGGACCACACCGGTGACATTCGAGCCGTGGTTGATGACGACCAGCTTCGTGTTCGACTTGATTGCCTTGCGAACCTCCTCTGGGTCAACGTATCCCTCGCTGTCAGGCACGACATACGTAGCCTCGGCCCCTTGCTTCACCTTGTGGTTTACCGGCCTGATGACAGAGTTGTGCTCCATGTTCGTTGTGACGATATGATCGCCGGGGTTGACTGTGCCGTTGATGATGAGGTTCAGACTCATCGTTGCATTTAGTGTGAACACGAGACGGTTGGCGTCCTTTTCCTTACCGGCGTCCAGAATGCTTTTGTTGAACATCGCCGTCAGGCCTTTCCGCGTCCCGTGAATCATCTCCTCTGCATGCAAAGCGAGATCGCAGCCAGTGCGTCCGGGATTGACGCCGTTGGCGGCGTAGAAATCCCGAGCCGTGTCATGCACCATATCCGGCTTTGGAAAGCTCGTGGCTGCGTTGTCTAGATAGATAAGGTCGTTCATTGTGTTTCCTCGAAAACGGTAAATCTGGGTGTGGAATTATAACGCTTTGCGCCGGTGGGCAAACCTGCAGTGAGACCGTCACCGCTGACAACCGAAAGAGAAGAGCCTCGTGAACGGGCGCATACATGGCAATGTGGCGATATTTGCAGCCAGAAAACCACCTGAACACTGGCGAAAGCGACGTCGGCCGGTTATTGTGCGCGCCCGGCACGGCCCAAAGCTACCATTGAGACGAGGATCCAACTGATGGCGATAGCCAAGAAGATCGACGGTTTCATGCAGAAAGCGTCTTGGATACGCAGGATGTTCGAAGAGGGTATGGCGCTGAAACAGAAGCACGGCGCTGAGAACGTATTTGACTTCAGCCTGGGCAATCCGAACCTGGATCCGCCCGCCGAATTCTTCGAGGCTCTTCAGAAAGCCGTCGATGAACGAGTTCCGGGTGCCCACGCGTACATGTCAAACGCAGGTCGTCCCGAAACCCGCGCAGCGGTTGCGCAGTTTGTGTCTGAGGAACAAGGCGTCGAACTGACGGCTGACAATGTGATCATGACTTGTGGGGCAGGGGGGGGATTGAACGTTGCGTTCAGGACGCTGCTCGATCCGGGTGACGAGGTCTTGGTTCCATCCCCGTTCTTCGTGGAGTACCGCTTTTACATCGACAACCATAACGGAGTCTGCAGGCTCGCCGAGACACGCGAAGATTTCTCTCTGGACCTAGCTGCCGTCGAGGAGGCTATCTCGGAGAGGACGAAGATCGTGCTCATTAATTCACCCAACAACCCGACCGGTACTGTGTACGACGCTCAGGCGATTGGCGGTCTGGGAGATCTCTTGAGGGAGAAGTCCCGGGAATACGGCAAGGCAATCTACCTAATGTCCGACGAGCCCTATCGCAAGGTTGTGTTCGACGGCGTGAGGTTGCCGAGCATCCTTGCTGTGTACGACAACAGTATTATGGTAACGTCGTATTCAAAAGATCTTTCGCTGCCGGGAGAACGGCTGGGTTTCATTGCAGTAAACCCCGCAATCGAATCCCTAGAGGCTACGATCGGTGGGCTCGTGTTTTCCAACAGGACACTTGGCTTCGTAAACGCTCCGGCACTGATGCAGCGGGTGACGGCGCAGTTACAGGGTGTTTCAGTCGACGCCAGCATATATCAACGCAAGCGCGACTTTCTCTGCGGCATGCTGGGCGAGCTTGGCTACCAGTTCGTCGTGCCACGCGGGGCATTCTACCTGTTCCCGAAATCACCGATCGATGACGTGGAGTTCGTGAAGGAGCTTCAGGCTGAACGGATACTTGTTGTACCGGGAAGCGGCTTTGGCCGGGCGGGCCACTTCAGGATTGCCTATTGTGTTGCAGACAGCACGATGGAAAAATCGCGTGACGGGTTTGCGAGGGTGGCGGAGAAGTATCTCGGGTAACCACCCGAATGCTGCGCGGCAGTGCGATTCCTTAGGGGGAATTCGCCGTGGTCAGTAGCCGCTAGCGGCTCGGTTCACCACTGCCCGAAAAGCCCTGATGTGTTCCGGCGTGGTGCCACAACAGCCACCGACTATGGACACACCTATCTGGAGCAGGTCTTTCACCCGCTCCGCCATGAATTCCGGCGATTCACTGTAGACGACCTTACCATTCACAATCTCCGGTAAGCCGGCATTGGATTGGATTATCATTGGACAGTCAGTGACGTCGCGGAAAGCTCGTGCGATCTCGACCATCTTCTCGACGCCGTTCCCGCAGTTTGAACCGATCACGTCGGCACCGGCTTCCAACAGGCCCCCAGCAGCCGCGGCGACATCGACTCCCATGATCGTATAGAACCCTCTTGGTGTCGCATCGAACGTCATCGTGGCCGTGACCGGCAGGTTCGGCGATACATCCTTCACTGCCTTGATCGCGAGCTTGGCCTCATTGATATCGAGCATCGTTTCGACGACCACACAATCGACGCCGGCCGAAACCAAGGCCTCCGCCTGATGGTGATAGCTCTCGGAGACCTGCGCCTCGCTCACGTCGCCGTACGGTTCCAGGATCTTGCTGGACGGCCCAACGGAACCACCAACGTACGCTTGATTGCCGACGACGGCTCTGACTGCGCGCACCGCTTCGTGGTTGATTTCCTCGGTCTTGTCGTCCAGGTCGTACTGCGAGAGCTTCAGCGGGGACGCACCGAATGTGCAGGTCTCGACGATCTCGGCGCCGGCCTCGAAGTACTGTCTGGCGATATTCTCCAACAATTCGCGGCGTGACAGTGCAACGGCTTCGGGACACCCCCCCGGTTCGAGGCCCATCTCTAACAACATCGTTCCCATGCCACCGTCACACACGAGCGTTTCACCAGCAGCGATCCGATCGGCAAACGGCCTCATATCAGCCGACTCCCGCCAACGCTTTTACGCGGTCTACCGCGTTCGCCGCATCAAACCCGTACGCATCGGCGCCGATGTCGTTTGCGAAGTCCGCCGACACCGGGGCACCGCCGACAATCGTCCTGATCTGGCCGGACAGACCCTGATCGCCGACCATATCCACCACCATGCTCATGGCGGGCATGGTGGTCGTGAGCAGTGCGGACATGCCAATGATGGAAGCCTGGTGTTCCTTTGCCGCCGCGACCATGGCCTCTGGTGCGACGTCGTTGCCGAGGTCGATCACTTCAAACCCCGCACCCTTGAGCATGATGCCCACGAGGTTCTTGCCAATGTCATGAAGGTCTCCCTGCACAGAGCCGATCACCACTTTGCCGATCATTGGAACGCCTTCTTGGATCAGTAGCGGTTTGAGCAAATCCATGCCGGCACACATAGCCCGCGCGGCCAAGAGCACTTCGGGCAGGAATATGTCGTGAGCTTTGAATCGTTCTCCTACCACATTCATTCCGGCGATCAGGCCGTCATCAAGTATTTCCTTCGGTGACGTATCGAGTTCGATCACCCGCGACGTCAGCTCTGTAGTCTGCTGACACTGGCCTCGAATGACGCTGTCAGCGATCTGTTGAAGCAATTCCATCTAGAATCTCCGTACGCTCTGTGAGGTTCCTAGCCAGCAAACAAGGCACGTATCCGGTCGCGGCAACTGTACGTCTCGCACGTCGCGCACGAAGGGAAGGACGGGTCGAATTCATGCATCTCTCTCGGGCCGGCCAACACCACCCCCGACACCGATTTCAATGGTTCCATCAAGTAGCTAGGTCGGAGCGAGACGCCTATCTGCTCCGGTTTCAAGTATTCGAACAACCTCTTCTGTCCGCTGATGTTCCAGCCACAATAACCGGGACTGTACCGCAAGGCAGCTCCCGACTCTAGGCTCCAGCCACTATCTGCGAGCGACCGCGCAAAGCGCTGCTCGACAAAAGCCGCAGCTTTGTCTGCAGCTGCCGATGCAGCCGCGTCCAACATACAGCCGAGTGCAAAATCGTTTGTCTGAAAAAGCGTATCAATGCGGCTGCTTGTTTCCTTGCCGATAGTCACCGCGAACAAGAGGAGAGAATCGGCCTGTTCGAAGATCTCACCTACAGGCGTATCCGCTTCGTTCTGACCTTCACCTTCGAACACCTCCGCGAATTCCTGCACTGAGATTCCCGACGTCACGGCAACCGTGGCAGCAGTCTCGTTCAGGAGTCCCAGAGCCTTGGTGCAGATATCCTCAATATCAGGTCGCACCTGAGTACCAGGGGGAACACCCTGTTGTTCGAGTACTTCCTCCCGACAGGGAGTCAGATCGACCGTGGGGATTTCTACGACTTCGATCATGGGCTGGTGTGCGGTAGAGTTTCCAATCCGTGGCGGGACGCTTCAGTTTGCATGAGCTTGGTCATCTCGGCCTTGATATCGTCGGCCAGCGGCGATGGTTCGTACTCCGCAAGCAATTTCCCCACTTCGGCATGAGCGCGTCCTCGGAGGGTTCTACTTCCCTCTTCATGCCATCTGGATCGATTGGCTCTGTCGATGGCGATGCCCGGGAAGTAGTGCTCGTCCTGCAGGTGTTTGCGCGTGTGGTCTGAGATCAGGAGATGCTTCTCGTGCAGCAATTCCTGGAAGTGCGGCAGTGCGGGGAAGTCATCCTTTACGTCGATTCCTTTCACCAGACGTAGTGTCATACCGCATATCTCGTTGTCCACTACGAGCTTCTCGAAGCTGTGACAACTCTCGAAATCGAGCATCCCGGGTCCGGAGATGTTGTTGATACCGGCCAAGGCGGCAAGCGTCGCGCCCATGCAGGTTTCGAGTCCAGCCTGAGCGTCCAGCATCTTCGCGTCGCTCAGGGCCATGTATGCCTGTGTTGGTAAACCCAGATACTTGCCTATTTCATTGTAGGCACAGTCGATCATCATCGTCTCTACTGCGCCCATTGGCGTGGTTTCATAGCGGACATCGAAGATGGCCGGCGATCCACCGTAAAGCGCTGGCGCGCCGGGATTCGTGAGCTGGCTAATCACTACACCGCTCAGAGTCTCGGCTGTGTGCTGGACGAGCGTTCCCACGAGGGTCACGGGTGCAACGAAGCCGGACAGCGGCATCGATATGTACTCGACCGGGATCGAATGGTTGGCGCAATCCACGGCGTTCTGTGAGGTGACATCGCTCCATTTGAGCGGTGCCGTGGGGCAGCAGGAGAAGACGGCCAACGGTTTCGCGGCGAGTTCCTCTTGAGAACCGCGAACCGCGAGTTGCAGGTCCTTCATGATGTTGAACGCATCGATTGTGAACGCGCCGGTCACCACAGGCTTGGTGCCATACAAGAGACCCAGGAAAAGCCGGTAGCTGTCCGATATCCTCTCGGGAACGTCGCTGGGTACTATTGCGGTACTCTGTGACGCGATGTTGGGGAGCTGGTTGATGATTCTTGCGTACTTGACGTAGTCGACCGTCGTTGCGGCGCGACTCGTTTGCGCATCGTGGTCCAACACGGTGATCGCGGCCGAGCCTGGCGTGAAGTGGACATTGAAACCGGAGAGATCGTGTGTCTGCTCCCCGAGCGCATCATATAGCTTGAACCCGGCCGGTGCCGTTGACAGCGCTTTGTCGATGATGTCGCCGGTGAAGTAGGCACGGTTCTTCTCGACTTCGACCGTCGCTCCAAAATCCGCCAGCATCGATAAAACGCCGCGATTGTGAATCTCCACACCAAGCTTGCGAAGGAGATCTCTCGCTTCGGCGACAATGTTCTCAACTAGCCGGTCTCCCAGGAACTTGACACCTGGTCTCATCAGCTGACTCCCTGGAATCACTTTGTTGGTGCTTGCATACTGCACGCATAGGGGATGTTCAAGGTACCGAGAGGTCAAGTTAGACGCCACGGTCGACCCCAAAGGGACTCGCGCAGACGCGTCAAGTGTGTTTTCTTTTATGACTCTTGATATGCAAGGACGTTGTAACACGGTAGAGGCCCATGGGATATCCGAAGAAACACAGAGGTAGAAGGAAGATTGGAAGCAAACGCCGTCGCATGCGCCGCAAGCGGCGGAAGGGCCTCCGTCTGAGAAAGAAGTAGAAAGCAGTACGCCTGTTAGTCGGCTCCGACGCTCCCGGACGAGCCGTTCAGCGAGCCAGCGGTGATATTCAAATCCTGCAGTGTCTAGAACCATCAAGTGGGGGCCCGGGCGTCCGGGCCCCCACTTGCTTTCAATTTACCACTTCGTATCGTGGCTGCAGATCCGATCGTG
>JBDGYW010000163.1:0-10308 GCA_039588935.1 Gemmatimonadota bacterium
CTGGGCTCCACCGGACCGAACGGCCATCCGGTGCTACTTCAGTCACGCGATAGAGTTCTCCCGTCAACAGGGCGATCCGCTCGAGCAGGCCTTCGTCCACGGGGCTCTGAAGTAGATGCTCGAGCCGTTCCAGAGCGTCGACGTAGTGGCCGGCATCCCACGCGTAGTAGGCGGAGTCAAAACTCGCTGAAGGCACATCCTGTGCCTCGATTGCGCTCGGGATGATTGCGAGCAAAGCCATTGAGGGGATACGATATTTCATTGGCGCCACCAAGGTGTTGGGAATCGGTGTGGGGCCGCGTTTGCCAGGGCCAAGACTGAGACAAGCTAACACCAGCCGAAGTCACGGCGCGAGCATGCGGCAACACTGCCGATCTCCGCTAGCATGACTCCCCTAGCGGCATCCGCCGATCGTCAACAAGTTACCTGCCGGTTGAAGACCGCCGTTCCGCACACGTTTGACTCGTCGCCTGGCTCGTTGACTCGGAAGGGAACCATGAGGGAGGAAGACAGAAGCCGTATCGCTGAAGCGGTGCTTGCAGACAAGGCAGACATCGTTGCGTTCACCCAGGATCTGGTGGCAATCCCCTCAGAGAATCCGCCGGGAGCCTTCTACAAACCGTGCGTTCACGCTATCGCAAGCAAGCTGACTGAGCTTGGGATCGATTTTGAGCTGGTTTCGGTGCCTGGTTGCGAGTCCGACTCGAGCGCTGAGTACCCTCGCTATGCAATTTTGGCCTGTCAGGGCGGAGGTGATCCGCAGCTCCATTTCCATGGACACTATGACGTCGTCCCGGTTACGAGCGACGCACAGTTCCGGCCGCACGTGAAAGAAGGCAACCTCTACGGGCGTGGGTCCTCGGACATGAAGAGCGGTCTTGCCTCGATGATCTATGCGATCAAGGCGATAAGGACTTGCGAGATCGAGTTGAGCGGAAGCATCAGACTGACCATCGTGCCGGACGAAGAAACCGGTGGCGCTCTCGGATCGAAATACCTATCCGAGGCGGGCCTGATAGGCAGCAGCGGCATCGGCATGTTGACGGCGGAGCCGACGAGCGGGGTGATATGGAACGCAAGTCGTGGAGCCGTCTCGTTGCTGATTTCGGTGAAGGGCACCCCGATGCACGTCGGGCTGCACTATGATGGTGTGAACGCCTTCGACAACATGGTAGTGGTCGCCAATGCACTCACGGAGTTGAAGCGCGAGGTAGAGGACCGGGTCACCGAATACAACATCCAGCCCGAAGCGGCGCGCCGGTCCATTCTGATGCTCGGCGGACGTTGTGAAGGGGGAACCAACTTCAATCTCGTTCCGGGAGAGTGCTCGTTCACTGTTGATCGGCGCATCAACCCAGAAGAAGATCTACACGCCGAGAAGCAGCGATTGTCAGACGTGTTGGACGGGCTGCGGGACACCGGTATTGACCTCGAGATCGAGGTCCTGCAGGAAGGAGGATCCGCCGGCGTTTCGGAAGAAAATCCCGTTGCTCGAGCACTCTCGGGCAATATCGAGCGGATCGCCGGTAAGCGCCCCGAATTCGAGATGTGTCCGGGGCTGCTGGAGATTCGCTTCTACGCCGCCAATGGGATTCCGGCCTTTGCCTATGGTCCGGGTCTTCTATCTGTCTCCCACGGGCCGCAGGAATACGTGCCGATCAAGAACATCGTGGATTGCACGGCGATCTATGCTTTAACGGCATGTGACGTTCTGGCAGCCTGAGTGAGGAACCCCGCATTTCAACCCGAATATCCAAGACCATGGCGAGATCACCTTTGATCAACGACGACGCGTTCAACGCCTTCTGCAGGGATTCGAGTGCTTTCCTGGAAGGAGAGGTCGGAGGCCCGTTATCTGGGCTGACCTTTGCGGCGAAGGACATTTTCGATGTCGCCGGGCATGTAACCGGCGGTGGCAACCCCGACTGGAAAGCCACGCACGAGGCAGCAGAGAATACCGCATGGGCCGTAAAGACGCTCGTGGGTGCGGGCGCAACCTTGGTCGGCAAAACACACACCGTTGAACTGACTCGCGGGATCTTCGGCGAGAACCCGCATTATGGCACACCCACCAATCCGCGCGCACCAGGCTTTGATCCTGGCGGCTCGTCCAGCGGGTCTGCCTCGGCCGTAGCCGGTGGGCTCGTCGACTTTGCGCTTGGTTCGGACACGCTTGGTTCGGTGCGAATTCCCTCCAGCTACTGTGGCTTATACGGAATGCGCACCACGCACGGTCGAATACCACTCGATGGGATGCTGCTCCAGGCACCGAGCTACGACACGGTCGGATGGTTTGCTAGGGATGCTGAGATGTTTGGACTGGTTGGGTCAGTTCTGTTGAAGCGGGCAACAAAGCATCCAAGACCGCGGCACTTGATTGTGGCTGAAGATGCATTCGATCTCGCTGAAGATGCGGTGACCGGGGTTCTACGTCCCATTGCCGACTCGGTCGGTGCGTTGCTTGGTGACTCGACGTCGGAACGTCTTTCTCCGACGAGTTTGGTTGACTGGCATCACCAGCAGCTTGTTCTTCAGAGCAGAGAGGCATGGGCAAGCGTCGAGGACTGGGTTGATAGAGTGAACCCCCGCATGAGCTATCTCGTGTCCAAGCGGTACGTCTTCGCTAGCGAGATCTCCGACGCTGAGGTCGAGGCGGCGGTTGTGGAACGAACCGCCATCCAAATGCGCTTAGCCGAGCTGCTCGAGGATGATGTTGTGCTCTGTCTTCCAACTACGGCGACGAGCGCAAGGCCACTCAACGAGAGGCTCTCGATTCGGCAGGAGGTACAGGAGGCTACTTACTGCCTGGTAACGATCGCGAGCGCGATCGGTGCGCCACAGATAAGCCTTCCCCTGGCCGAAGTTGATGGGTTGCCGGTGGGCCTTTCGCTCATGGGTGCAAGAGGGACAGATGAGAGCTTGATGGAGTTGGCGCGCGAGATCGCCCTTGAACTCGGCACAGAGAACACCGAATAGCCAATCTGACCCGAGCCACGGCGCTTGCTCCACATGAGGCAGCTGCAGCAGTTGGGGGAAAAGGGAGCAATAACATGGGTATGAATAGCGGCGTGACAGTGATCCTTGGCTTTCTCGTGACGTCGTCGTCCGTGGTGGCGCAGTCCGTCGAATCTCCGTTTGTAGGCCCAAGATATGAACTCTCGCTCGGGCAGTTCGCTGTTGACGGAGAGACTGAACCGTTTGTGGTTTCCCGCGAGTTGCGGGAGATTGAGCCTGGCCTCTACGAGTTTTCAGTGGGCCTGCGGTCCGAGGAGCCAGCCGAACCTCCTGAGTTCTCAATCCGCCGGGACATTCCCTCCGTCGATATTGTTGGCTTCTGGAATACGAACGTCTCCAACGACAAGGTGAACTACTACAGGACAGGCGTGCAATCGCGGGCGTCGAGAGGCGCTCCTGTGATCGCTTTCTACAACAGTGCCGCTGTGAATCGGATCACAGCGGCCGCGTCTGACGCTCTGAACCTGGTAGATCTGCGTGCATCGCTGCGTGAGGAAGATTCGCGTTTCTATTTCCGGTTTTCGTTCTTCACCGAGCTCACGCCGGCAACCGCGGAGTACGAAGTAACAATCCGGATCGACGCGCGAAGCATTCCCTACTACACGGCGCTAGCAGGCCTGACCGAATGGTGGGCGTCTCTTCCCGACTACGCTCCCGCTCCGGTGCCGGACGGAGCCAAGTGGCCCATGTACTCGACGTGGTACAGCTTCCATCAACACTTGGATCCCGACGAGGTCCTGGCTGAACTCGAAATCGCCAAAGGGTTGGGCTACGATGCAGTCATCGTCGACGACGGTTGGCAGACGTTGGATAGCCAGCGAGGCTACCGATTCACAGGCGACTGGGAGCCAGAGCGCATTCCCGACATGAAGGGTTTCGTGGATGACGTTCATGACCTTGGCATGGATTTCCTACTGTGGTATTCGGTGCCTTTCATTGGCGAGGAAGCAAACAACTACTCGCGGTTTGTTGGGAAATGCCTTCGCTACTGGGATGGGCAAGGTGCGTACGTGCTCGACCCACGCTATCCGGACGTTAGGGAGTTCATCATCAACACCTACGTGACGGCCATGGAGGAATGGAACCTCGACGGATTCAAGCTCGACTTCATGGCGTTCTTCGCGGCCAACGATAGTACAGTGCTCGAGGCGACCGATGGACGTGATATCGCATCGGTCAATGGTGCCGTTGATCGCCTGATGACGGAGATTTTGGCGCGGTTACGCGCTATCAATCCCGAGGTCCTCATAGAGTTCCGGCAGTCTTACATTGGGCCCCTCATGCGGAAGTATGGCAACATGTTCCGCGGGGTGGATGCTCCGAACAACGCAATCGCAAACCGCGCTGAAGTAACGAATGTGCGGCTGCTGGGAGGAAACACGGCCGTTCACTCTGATATATTCATTTGGCATATCGAGGAGTCGGTGGAAGCCGCCGCAATGCAAATCTTGAACATCCTGTTTTCGGTTCCACAGCTTTCGGTTCGCCTCACTCAACTCCCCGAAGACCACCTGCAGATGATTGGGTTCTGGCGGAGTTTTGGAGGACCCACCGCGAGACCTTGCTCGACGGCGAGTTCGTGCCGGTCAATCCGGGTGCGGCGTATCCGGTGGTCAAAGCATATCGAAACGGCAAAGCTGTGATCGGCGTATACAACGACATAGTGGTAACGCTCGAACACGACTCGTATGAAGCAATCCACGTCGTAAACGGAAAAGCCACGACCGAAATCTTCATCAATCCCTCGAGATCCTTGGGTGACGTTGAGGTGGACGTTTATGATACTCTTGGGAACCTGGTCCGAGCGGAAAGACGGTCTCTCACGGCCGGTGTACACCGGTTTGCCGTTCCGGCGGCTGGTTTGGTTTCGATCGCGGTCGGGAGTGTCGAGAACTAGCGGTGAGCAAACCAGGTCGCTCTCGACCATCGATGCCGCATTATCGGCGCCGACGTAACTTCATTAGCCTGGAGCAGACGCGTAGTCCAGGCGGTTCAACAAAGAGGGTTGTATGGATCCGGGTCCGTTCATAGCACTGGCGTTTGTGTCACCGGCTCTCGTGGCAGCGGTTGGGTCCGTATGGCTTGGTGCGAAATTCTTCAACAGGTGGAGTCAGAAGAAAGACAATCTGCACGAAGCGATCGAGCGGCTGGAAGCCGAGATCGGGGACATTCATGAAAGGCTCGATTTCCACGAACGTTTGCTAGAGCGTCAACGGGACGCTGATCGTCTCGGTGGCGGTGCCTAGGCATCGACTTTTTAAATGGGGGCGCAGCGATGAAGAGGAGCTTGATGTTAGCGCTTGTGGCAACAATGGTTGCGGGTAGCTCTTATGCACAGGATTCCTTCCAGGAAGATGTGCTCCAGACTGCAGCGGGCGAACTGAAGATCACCTTCGTTGGACACGGTACGCTGATGTTCACTTTCGGTGATTTGATAATCCACGTTGACCCGTGGTCGCGCGCAGCCGACTACGGCAGTATGCCTCAAGCCGATATGATTCTGGTCACTCACGAGCACGGAGATCATCTCGACGCGGGGGCCATAGAGGCCCTCACGAAGGCCAACACTTCGCTCGTGTTGACGGAAATGTGTGCTGAGAGATTGGAGACCGGGGTTGTCATGCGGAATGGAGATACGCAGACAATTGCCGGGGTACGTATCGAGGCCGTACCCGCATACAACCTCGTTCACCTCAGATCGAACGGATCTCCTTATCACCCAAAGGGTGTTGGAAACGGCTATGTGTTGACCTTTGGCGACACGCGGGTCTATGTGGCAGGTGATACAGAGAACACCCCCGAAATGAAGAGCCTGACGGACATCGATGTCGCGTTTCTACCAATGAACCTGCCGTACACTATGGATCCGGAAATGGTGGCTGACGCGGCGAGAGCATTCAAGCCGCAGATACTGTACCCCTACCACTACGGGGAAACGGACGTTTCCGAACTGATACGCCTGCTGTCGGGGGAACCTGAGATCGAGGTGCGCATCCGAGACATGAGCTGACGCCTTCACTGGGCGGATCGTAGTAAACAGTTGTTATATAACAACTCAAGAGGTCCCGCGGCGTTTGCACTGACGACTGAGTAATCGATTGGCGGGCTAGATGCGGTCTTCGTCCCGCGCTTTGGTGGGCATTCTTTCAGTGAACTCGATCCGTCCAGATAGCTCTCGCATCTCGCCCATCTGCGAGTGCACTGCGTCGCGAACGTCGTCCATCGACTAGTGCAGTAGTTCGAGCGCTTCAGAGATCCTGGCCAATTCGTTTGGCGGAGCACTACGCCTGAGCCTCAGGAATGCGCTGTTACCGATCCAGAAAGCAGCTACACCTCCCGCCGTGAGGATTAGTGTCGGCAAGACCTCGCTCATGAATATGATCCCGTACGGCATTATCACCTCCGACCGGATTGGTGCAGGGACACGCTGCAATCATACATCCCACCGAGCCAGGACTCTAGGGCGCGCTCGGTCCTCGCCCCTTTCTAAAACAGGCATTCCTTTCCAAATTTCCTGCACTATGAAAGACAGAATTGATGATGATCGCCGGAAAGTCTCTGATCGGCGGGCCGGAATGGACAGGCGCGAGGGGCGCGATCGACGCCGCATCGAAGATCGCAACAACGCCAGACGCCTGCCAGACGAGTTTGCACAGGCTGCCGGCGGTTCTGACGATCGTGTTACCGGCTTGGTCAATCGATACTGGACAGGCTATGCCGAGCCTGCTCGCGGCCAGCTGACACAGGCCCTCTTGCCGGTTCTCGAGGAGCTGGCGGTGCCGGGAGCTCCGGTGACCGAACACCACCGGGAACGTTGCGTGGAGGTAGTCGTGGATTGGGCCGATCGTCTAGAGCCGGTTTCGTCGGACTAGTAGCAGGTCCAGCCCAAAGCCACGCGCAGCCGAAAATGCCGTAGATCTGACTCTGCGGCATTTCGCATGTCCAGCACGACCACCCGAATGATGTCTCCCACTGTGTCTATTTGCCTCTTCTGCTTGTCCGAATCCTGGACACATATTGGAACGCGGTTGAAATCGTGACTTCGTAACACATTATAAGACAACTGGTTGCGACTGTTGTGATCGCTGGCACGTAATATGCTGGAGTGAAGTGTGAACTTAGAGCCAACGGGGTTGAGTAATGTTGTTCGGTCAGTCTGAATCACGAGAGCCCGATCACAAAGCGCAAGAATGGGAGCCGGCACGCGACCGGGAACTGCGGCTTCGCAAGCAAGGGAAGAAGATCGTGACCGTCGAGGAGTGTGGGCAGATCATCGGCAGGATCATATCACCAGTCGAAGGCGATATATTTGGTCAGTGGCGCGGGGCCGTGTACCTGACACGTGATTAGCGGCTTCGCCTATATTCCTTGCTGAGCAGGGCCGATCTGGAATAGTCCGCCAAACGAGCAGCAGGCCGAACTCGTTGGCCCTACAACATCCCTTCTGACGTATCTTCGTTCGTACCTTAGTACTGCCGCTCCTCCATGCGGCCTACCGCGATACTTCCCCACACGCATCTTTACACGCGATCCTGACCATAATTGGGGAGTGTGTTGCCATGCCTGCCACGTCTTCGCGTCTCGCCTTGCTTTCGTTGTTGCTGTTTGTATGCGTGTCCACCGCGGCCTTGGCACAGCGTGACGGCCTCAAGCTCTACATATCATGTGACATGGAGGGAGTCGTCGCCGCGATGAGCGGTGATCACCTTGGGCCGGGCGGCTTTGAATACCAGGCAGCGCGGCGGTGGCAGACCCAGGAGGTAATCGCGGCCATCGAGGCTGCCCGTGAGTCTGGTGTGACCGAGATCCTGATTAGCGACTCACACGGCAACGGGGAGAACTTGTTGGTGGACATGCTGCCCGAGGATGTTTTGCTCGTGCGCTCGTGGCCACGACCCCTGTCGATGATGGAGGGTATCGACTCGACATTCGACGCCGCTATCCTGCTCGGCTACCACGCCTCCACCTTGAATCCGGACGGCGTTCGGGCCCATACGATGTCGAGCGGCCGTCTGGCCGGAATCTGGCTCAATGAACGCCCGATGCCGGAGGCCGGAATCAGTGCGGCTATCGCGGGTCATTTCGGAGTCCCCGTGATCATGATCTCTGGAGATGATGCGGCAGTGGCTGAGGCACGGGATGTAGTCGGTGACATCGAGGGGGCCGTGCTGAAGTGGAATATCAGCTTTCACTCGGCCAAGACGATGATGCCCGCTGCCGCGTATCGGTTGGTTGGCGAGAAGGTGACGGCGGCGTTGAGCCGTCTGAACGAGTTTCAGCCGTTTGTCTTGCAGGCACCAATAACGGTTGACGTGCGTTTCAAGAACTATCGGCCATCACAGGTTCTGGCCTACCTGCCCATTGTGGAACGCACCGACTCGCACAGCGTTCGGTATGTTGGAGCAGATATGATTGACGTGTCCAAGTTCCTGGAGTTTCTGACCAACTACAACCTAGGTCTGGAGCCCTAGGGAGTCACCAGAGTCTCCGAACGAACGGTCAGATCTTCCACTCGGGCAGCGTCTACTCTTACCCCAATGCCGGGAGTGTCGTTGGGAACGGCGACCATGCCGTCTGTGTCCATGGTCCATTCCGGGTCAACGATATCCTGCGCCCAGTAACGCGCTGAGGGACTGATGTCCCCGGGGATTGTGAAGTTCGGCAACGATGCGAGAGCCACGTTGTAGGCGCGGCCTACACCGCTTTCGAGCATACCTCCACACCATACGGGCACGCCCTCACGATCACATAGGTCGTGAATAGCTCTCGACTCGGAAAAACCTCCCACGCGCCCGGGTTTGATATTGATGATCCTGCCGCTTCCGAGGGCCAACATATCCTCCGCCTTGTCCACACCCGTGATCGATTCATCGAGGCAGATTGGGGTCTGGAGGAGCTTTTGCAGTTCGGCGTGCTTCACCACGTCGTCCCAGGCGAGCGGCTGCTCGATCATCACGAGACCGAACTCGTCGAGGCCCAGCAGGTGATCGAAATCGGCGATCGTGTAGGCGTTGTTGGCGTCAACCATGAGTGGTGCATCCGAACCGAGTGCGTCTCGCACAGCCGCGATGTACTCGAGGTCGGCACCGGGTTTGATCTTTAGTTTGATCTTTCGATAACCCTGCGAAAGAGCTTCGCTTGCTTTTCTGACGAGTGTAGCCGGATCGTTCTGAATTCCAAGAGATATCCCGGTCCCGATATGCTCGCGTGTTCCCCCCAACAGGTGTGAGAGGCTGACGCCCTCCCGCTCCGCTTCGAGGGCCCATGCTCCCATCTCCACCGCCGCCTTTGCCATGTTGTGGCCGCGGATGTCCGTATCGAGCTGGTCAGAGACGCTTCCGGGGCCGAGGAACTCCTTACCGAGAACCTTTGGTGCGATCCATTCCGTGATCGCGGTCCAACACGTCGCGATCGTTTCAGGGGAGTAGTTGGGTGCTTCGCCCGCGACACATTCAGACCACGCGGTGCAGCCGTCTGCGCCCTCGATCTGGAGAAGCAGTATCCGCCTCGTGCTGGTTGCCCCAGAGGAGATCTGGAACGGCTCGCGGAGCGTCATCCGAATCTCACGCAAGGTGATTCGTGTGATTGCAAACGTCATGCATCTGCTCCTTGGCGAAAGACGAGATAGTAGAAGCACCGCTTCGTGTCGGCCTCCTTGTAGAAACCGTCAATGCCATAGCCATGCTCGAGGTACCACAAACACGCACGCCTTGTACTGCCGCGCCATTGCTTGCCAAGTTCCATGGACTCGATCTTGATTCGCTCTATGTCCAAGGGAATCTCGATCCGCACAATTGGAGCATCCGGGAGATCGCGTTCGACCGGCACAACATCAGGGCCCACTTCTTCTGTGTTTACTATGGGTGCTTCGGAGACTTCCGATCGGATGCCGCTAGACATCCCCGAGAGAATTTCTTCGACGTGACCGTCAGCCAAGCACCACTCCACGATGAAGCGATCCGTACCCAATCCGCTGTGCAGGAGACTCCCTGTGTCATTCCCATACATGTTGGGGAGGTACTCGGTGGCCACTGCACCCAGCCGGTTGTAGTTGAGATGGGCGTTTCGTGCCACCAACGGATCGAAAGTCCAGCGCGCCAGCTTGATCCCACTCTCCAATAGAATCTGCCGTTGGAGTTCTTTCAGCCTCCTGCCGATGCCAAGCCCCTCGAATTTCGGTTCCACAGCGAGCATGTGAGACCAGTGGACTGGCTCGCCACCGCGGAAGCCAGTGAGGCCGTAGACGTATCCGGCGAGTTGGCCGTCTTCGCTGAATGCACCAGCGGCAATACC
>JBDGYW010000164.1:0-10235 GCA_039588935.1 Gemmatimonadota bacterium
GGCAGGTCGGCCAGAACGTCGATGAAATAGTCCGGCGAGCCGATAACCGCACCTGTCGTTGGAGTCTCAAGCAAGATTCGGTACAAGCCTTCACGCATCACGCTGATGTCCCCAGTCAGGAAACCATCATCGCCAAGTTCCATGACAGTGGTATCAGTTTCATCGACGACCACAGCACCGCCTGAGACAGCCATAGTGGGAGTGATCTCGAGCCGGACTCTGGTTCCAGAGAGCGCCGCTATGTCACCGCTTCCTTCCTGCCGACGAGGGCTCAAACCCGTGTAGGCCGGAAAGTGGTACTCGAGATTGATCTCACCCACGTAGGGGAGATCCGATACGTCGATCCTGTACATCTGCGATCGCACGCCGCTGGCTTCGACGAAATACTCGGTCAAATCATCCACATCGAACAGCAGCAAGACAAAATCGCCGGTCTCGTCGTCGACGATCATCGGCCACCGTTCCCAGTTCCCCGCGTCACCCCGCCGCAGCGCTACATCAACCTCGGCGGCGTCGAAGTTCTGAAGAACAGCCGACACGCGGACATCCGCTCCACGGGCCACCGAGATGTTCCCTGGAGTGACGTCGATCGCATACGGGTTGCTCGCATTTGAGCCACCCCACGGGGAAAGCAGGAACGGAGCGCCATGCCTCAGAAACGGTGGGTTCAGAAAGAAGAAGGCCATTCCCACGGCAGCCGCACCCGCCAGGAGCCCGGATGAACTCAGTAGACTCTTCCTCTCGACCCGCCTCCCTTCCTCTACCGTCACGCATCTTTCGATTGCGCGGCGAACGAGCCACTTCATCAAATCGGGAGATCGTGCAATCTGCCCTTCGGTATCGTTTTCCTCGCCGAGTTCGATACCGGTCATCACGTGACCTGACAGTGACGGCTCGTGTTCCTCCAGATAGAGAGCAACTCGTTCGTCGGACACTCGTTTTGTGAGAGGCAAGATCAGGAACCTGACCGCAACCAGAGCGAGTGTGATGTATGCGACGATCCTGAACACGAGTACAGCGGTGGGATCAAACCTGAAATAGTCCATCCCGTAGGCGGAGAACAGAAGCGCTACGACACCAACGGCCATTAGAATACCGAGGCCGCGCAACACAATCTTGAGCCGCCACCGGTTCCTCACGGATCGGATGATCCTGACGAGATCTTCGTGATTTGAAGCTGCGAATAACATTCGCATCGGTCTCTCCGTTTCCCCGCGCTACCGGGTCCTGTACGGAATGCGGTTGGAGATGGTCGTCTCGGCCACCAAGACGACCAGAACCACCAACAACAGATACCACCACAGCCCCTGCCGACGTTCCCGTTCGGCTGGCGTCAGAGTGGCGGACATGCTTGTGCGCCTTTCGGCAGAGGTCGACGTGGTAACTGCGCTCGCCAACTCCTCCGGGTCGATGGTCGCGAGGTCGGATTCAGTCGCGCTCACGTTCACGGCCACAGTACCCACCGGGCTATTATCGTCTCCGACGAACCTGACCCTGTAGACGCCCTGTTCATCGAGAGTGAGGTAGCGTGTGTCCTCACCTGGATCTTGGATGCTGCGACCTCCCGACGGAAGCTCCACGACTAGTTCACGATCAGCGGCCCGCGTGCCTCCTGTGGCCGACGGCAATGCTGAGGCGGTTGCGGTCGGGTATACACTCAGATCAATCACTTCTCCCGCTGTGAACCAGGTCCGGTCGGGAGCATAACCCGCCAGGTACTTGGTCAATTGGTGGACGAATGGAAGAAACACCGGTTGAACCGGGAAATCGTTCCATGAGTTCGAGAGTCCTGAGGTCCAGACGACTACCCTTCCTTCTCCGGCCCTGACCTCCGTCAGTGCAACAGCTCCATCGTCGAACCTCGCCAACACATCGGATTCTCCCGCATCCGTCTGAATCAAGCGATGATACCGATAGAAACGCGTGTGCGAGAAATCTCCACTCCTCGGAGTGCTGAACAGTTCCAGTAGAGGATGATCGTAGTCGGTGAGGTTCAGGGTCGTGCCGCGGTCGGCCAATCGGTCCACCACCCCCCCGATACGCCCAGGCAAGAGGTCCTCAAAGTCACTTGGCCAGGCCCCGGAACGACTCCGCTGGCCGAGCGCTACGAACAGGCCGCCGCCATCAAGCACGAATTGCCGCAACAGTTGGCCGGCGGTTCCTCGAGGAAACGAAACGTCGTTGAGGATCACGACTGCACGACCTTCCAGATGCGTGGCATTGAACTGTGTCGATGTCCTCCGCTCCGTTCTATGCGGAGGGTCACTGCCGATTCCCAACGCCCGTTCGAGGTATAGACTCTCACCTGCGTTCGCGTTGGGGTGTTCGAGCATTAGAACAGACAGCGCCTGTCCGGGAGCGAGCACAAAGCGGAACACATCGTCGAGCGGAAGTGCGTCCTCGGGTATCCGAACTGTCCCGAGCACATCGCGTTGCGGCGGCGTGAGCTCCGGGAACCGGACAGCCACAGACCCGCCCGCCTCGATATCGACTGACCTGGACTCAATCCGCTGACCATCGAGTTCTAACGTGACTTCCAAGCCGTTCTCGGCCTCTTCGCCGAAATTCGTTATCCGGGCCAGGACGCTCACCCGCTCGCGCCCACCTCTTTGACCACGATCGAAAACCACATCGGTCACCGCGTTGTTCGCCGTCTCGTGGTCTCCGACGTCGATCGTGGTGAGCCTCGCCCCATCGGGCAGCAGCGCATCCTCCTCTGGATCCCAACCAGTTCTCTGAAAATCACTGATCAGAACGGCTTCTCTCCGCGCGAGTTGAGACTCCTCGAGGATCTGCTCGGCGAGTCGCAGGGCTGGGCCGTACCTCGTCGTTCCCGACCCAAGCCGAGCCCGGTTGATGGCGGATCCAAGAGCAACGGGATCGTCCATCGGCTGATAGGCGACCTCAGCTCGATCCGAGAACAGAACCAGACTCGCGCGGTCGTCCGGACCGAGTCCGGTGGCTACGTGACGCGCAGCTTCGATGGCCCGATCCCAGCGGTCCCCATGCACCATGCTGTAGGAACGATCGAGCATCAAGACAACTTCCCGTGCCCTATCGAGGCCCGCCCCGCCGACGATGTCGCTCCGTAGCCAAGGCCGAGCAAATGCGATTACCAGGATCACGATTGCGGCACTTCTGAGCAGGAACAGCAACCAGTTTCTGATCTGCTGACGACGCGTGGTCTTAAACGGTACGCGACTCAAGAACATGAGCGAAGGGAACGGTACCGGTTCTTTCTTCGTCCGCTGAGTGAGATGAATCAAGATCGGAACCGCAAGCGCGAAAAGTCCGGCCAGGAACAGGGGAGCGAGCAGCGACATCCCGTTACCTCACTCTGCTCATTCGGTTTCGGCGCGCCAGGTACTCGAACAGGGCGAAGTCGAGCGGCTGCGACGTATCAAACCGACAGTAGTCGATGCGGCTTCTGACGAGACGTTGTTCCAGGTTCGTCACATGTTCGTTCATCAAAGCCAGGTACTGGTCGCGGAGAGTGTCCGGCACAACGGGAATCGACTCCCCGTTCTCGATGTCCTGGAAATGCGCGGCATCATCGAACGGAAACTCGATCTCCGCGGGGTCGAGTACGTGAAACACAATGACATCGTTGCCCTTGTGTCGCAGCAAGTTGAGCGAGTCCACCACTACATCCGGGTCTTCATACAGATCAGAGATCAGCACCAAAATACTCCGGCGGGTCAGTATCTCCGCGATCTTGTTGATTGGCTCCGCGAACGAGCCGGCGTTCAATGCTTCGAGGTTGTCTATGGTGTGCAGGACAATGTCGAGGTGTTTGGCGGAAGACGGTACGTAGTTCTTCACGTCCGAGTCGAAGGTCAGCATTCCCACACGGTCACGCTGCGTGCGCGAAAAGTACGAGAGGCAAGCCGCCAGGTACCGACTGTAGTCGAGCTTCGTAACCCCCACGCTTCCGTAGTCCATGGACTTCGAGACATCTAAAAGCACGCAGAAGTTGGCGTTGGTATCGGCCTCGTACTCCTTTACGTAGAATCGATCCGTGCGACCGAAAACGCGCCAGTCGACACGACGTATGTCATCTCCCGGTGTGTATTGCCTGTGCTCGGCAAAATCGACGGACAGACCGAAATAGGGCGAGTGGTGCAGACCGTTGATGAAGCCGTCCACCACCGTCCGCGCCAGGAGTTCCAGGTTGTCGATCCTGGCGAGTACCCGTGGGTCGAGGAACTGGGAGTTCTTCACATTCCCGACTTCGGGAGCGGGACAATCTCGAGCAGCATATCTATGAGTTGGTCCGTGGTCTTCTGTTCCGATTCGGCGTGGAAGTTGAGCAGAATGCGGTGGCGCAGCACCGGGTGCGCCAAAGCGCGGATGTCGTCGAAGTTCACGTGGTACTGCCCACTCATCAGAGCACGCGCCTTGGCGCCGAGTATCAGGTACTGCGCGGCACGGACACTGGCCCCGTATGAAACCCACTTCTGGATGAAGTCGGGTGCTCCGTTCTCACCGGGGCGACTCGTCCTGGCGAGGTCCACGGCGTACCGCAATACCGGCTCGGAGACCGGCACCTTCCTCACCAACTCCTGGAAGGCGACGATGTCCGCTCCGGTCACGGCGTGTTCGAACTCGGGTGCCTGAATGGCGGTCGTGGTTCGCACGACTTCCATCTCTTCATCCAGTGGCAGGTAGTCCATGATGATGTGGAACATGAAGCGGTCGAGCTGCGCCTCCGGCAGAGGATAAGTCCCCTCCAACTCGATCGGATTCTGCGTAGCGAAGACGAAGAACGGCTCCTCGAGTTCGTATGTGCGTCCTTGTACCGTCACGCGGTGTTCCTGCATCGCCTCGAGAAGCGCGGCCTGAGTCTTGGGCGGCGTACGGTTGATCTCATCGGCCAACACGATGTTGGCGAAGATGGGACCAGGCAGGAACACCATTCGTCGCTTGCCGCTCTCCACATCTTCTTGCACGAGGTCGGTGCCGGTGATGTCCGACGGCATCAGGTCGGGCGTGAACTGAATGCGCGAGAATTTGAGATCCAGCACCTGAGCCACGGTGTGGATGAGTAACGTCTTGGCCAAACCCGGCACACCCACGATCAAGCTGTTGCCGCCCACGAGCAGTGAGAGCAACACCTGTTCGATCACGTCGTCCTGACCGACTATGAGCTTCCGTACCTCTTCGAGAACGCGCTCGCGTCCCGCTCTCAGGCGATCCGCCAGTGCAATGTCGTCTGCCGCTTCGAGGGCTGCGGGCGAAGTTGTCATGATTCTCCTGTCAATGCGTCATCGCGTACACGATGTAGTTGATACCCAGCTTGTAAGCGTCATTAGTGAGCGGTATCGGAAACCACCCTGTCGCGGAGAACTCCCACAGGTCACCGATGTCGTTGTTGTAGTTGAGGATGGCCAGCAGACGTTTTTCCGGGTCGTTGTCCTCATAAATCCCCCAGAACTCGGATACGCCGCGGCCGTACGGATGTTCAAAGTTGAGTGTATCCATGGCGAAGAACGAGTGGAAGATCGCGTGCGTCGCGTCCAATGGCACGATTCGGGCGTCCGGCAGCACCTGGGCCATACATTGCTGGAGGTTCAGGAACTCGTATGGGCCGGCGAAGTCGTCGAAAATCAGAAATCCACCCTTGAGCAAGTAGTTTCTCAACCCTTCGGCCTCTGCCTCAGTGACCGTCCAGTAACCCGGTTCCGATACGTAGGCAACCGGATATTTGTGGAGTTCGGGATCGTCCGCAGCGAGAATCTGGCTGCCATCCAAGTATGGACCGATCGAGGTGAGTTCGCGCACCAACTGCATGAGATTGCGCTCCGCGATCGGCCAATCGTGGTCCCACCAGAGTTGTCCGCCGCCTCTCCTCCCCCAGCCACCGCCACCCGACCCCGGGGTGAAGCTCAGCCTGACAAAGGTGAACCGTCCGTCGTAGGGCACGTTGTAGATCGTGTAGTCGTCGCCCCCGCTCCAGTACATGGACCCGCCCCGCCCGCGCCCACTTCTCCCAAACCTCTGCCCCTCTGCCACCTCTGCGGCCGTAGTTGCCAACAAGCAGGCCAGTACAGCGATTCTCCAGCACCTGGACATTTCCGTCACCTCGACTGCCCTCTTCGGGCATAAATCTCGAGCAAGAGTTCCTGAGCCCTCTGATAGTTTGGTGCCCCTTCGAGGGCTCTTATTACACTGCGTCGTGCGTTCTCCAGGTCACCTGCGTCGAAATAGGTCTGCGCGAGCTGATACAGCGCCTCCGCTTCATCGACAGGATCGAGCGCAATCACGGCGCGCCTTTCGCGTATCGCCTCCGGCCATCGTTCCGTCGCAGCCAGCAACTCGGCGAGGCGCGTGTGCAGGCCCATGCTCATCGGGTGGATGTAGAGCAGTTCCTCCAGTGCGGTAGCTGCCGCATTGCTGTCTCCCTGCTCCAGCAACAACTCGGCGAGTTCGAGGCGTGCCGCGTAATGCCGCTCGTCAACGGAGGTCAACGCTCGCAGTTCGGCCGCTGCCCGCTCCGCCTCACCGCGATCCTTATAGATCTGCGCCAGATACCAATGAGGGCTTCCCTCTCCCGCGTAGTCGGGAAAGAGAGACTTTGCTCGTTCCAAGTATGTGAGGGCACCATCCCGGTCGCCATCGCGGAACAGCAAGGTGCCTGCGGTCAGCTGCGCCAGATAGTCGCCTGGATCGTTGCGGGCACGCTCGAGCATCCGTTCCCTCGTGGGGCGAGTCGTGCTGTCACCAGCCGCGCGGGTGTGGAGCGCGGCCATTGGCGCGGCAAAGCGCTCTTGCATGTACCGATCGAAGTCTTCGTTGAACTGGTCCAGGCCTGTGCCCAGGACCGATTGAAACAGCTCCGCGCTCGATCTGCCTGCTGCGTATCCCCTCAGAAACTCAACGAGCGCCCCAAAGCCAAAATCCCGCTCGATGAGTTCGCAAACGAGGGAGGCCTGATAGTACGAGTAGCCAAGTTGCTCCGGATACGCGGGACGCGTGAAGCCGTTGTTCAACTCACCGACCTGGTGCAGCCTGCCCTGCATGTATGCCGCCAGGAATCCGGGATTCACGTTGTCGCCCCAGCCTGGCCTTGCCCTGCGTTCCTCGAGCACCGACAGGCCCTCGGTGAACCAGCGAGGTACCCTGAACTCGCTGACTCCCATGTGGAAGGTGTGAGCCAGCTCGTGCCAAAGGGTGGAGCCCCAATTGAAATACCCTTCCTGTTTGGCGGACGGAGAGATGATCGCAACCACGGGTCCAAAGCTCACACCGAGCGCGCGTAGGCCAACGAGCCCAAAGGTTCGAACAGAAAAATCCGCCTCTTGCGGAAACACCTCTACCCTGATCGGAGTGGGCGGATCGTATCCGTACTTGGCGGAGAGTCGGTCGTAGACCTCCTCGGCAATGTCGCTCAGGTAGAGAGCAAGTAGCTCCGATTCTGTACCGTCCATGAAGAACCTGAACCGGGGCGAGCGGGCCTCAGGGTACAGATCGAGAGTGTCCAGGAGGTCGAGGGTGTTCTTCGTCCAAACGTCGTACGGATCGCCCTCGAACGCGACCTCCAGATTCGCCCTGCCTTCAGACATCCTGGCGTTGCGAAGTTCGTTCATGCCGAGTAGTGCGTAGCCGCGCCATGACATGGAATCGATTTCCGTGGCCAGGCGCGCGAACCGGGAAGCCTGTTCGTACAGGCGGTTTCGAGCACTCACCTCCGCCAGCGTGGTGTAGAAATCCCCGTGGCGCGGATTGAGCGCGAGCACCCGTCGCCGCGACTCGGCGAAGCCGTTCTCGTCGCCGCTCAGGTATCGCGCGGCCGCCTGGACGGACAAAGCCCCGAGAGCAGAAGGGTTCACGTCGAGCGCCTTCTCCACCTGTTCAATAGCCCGTTCGAAATTCTCGAGCTGCAGGAAGAGGGTTGCGAGGAACACGCGGGCCGGAACGAAATTCTCGTTGACGTCGAGACTCCGGTTCACCCACTCCATCGCATCGGGCTCACCGTTGAACAAGGCGGTTCGTGCCATACCAAGTAGTGCGCGAGGGTGGTTTGGATTCAGCTGCAACACATCGTCAAACGCGCCGTGCGCATCGGGGCCACCGTAGCGTTCGAGGAACAGCTCACCTACCTGAACCCTGGGTTCCAGATCACCCGGATCTGCCGCTATCGCCTCGTCGTAAGCACGCAGCGCGTCTCTCGATAGCGATGGATCGCGAACACCGAGTCGGCGTACGGCATTGGCGACAGCCGTGAGTTCCCGCGATGATAGCCCATCGCTCCGGTTGTATACATCGATGAAGTTGTCGAACTCGTCGAGCGCCGCCTCCAGCTCACCACGCTCGTACTTCAACACGGCGAGATTGAACCGAGCCGTGAGGCTGTCGGATGCCGTGGCCGATGCGCGCAGGAAGGCCTGCTCCGCTCCTGCTCGATCGCCACGGAGATAGAGGAGTTCACCTAGCGAGTTGGCCAATTCAGTTGAGTTCTCGTTCGCCCGTGCGAACCGATCTGCAGCCTCCAGTGCATCGTCGTAACGACCTACCTCGCGCAGCGCCGAAACGAGGCCGCGTGCTGCATCCACGGACGACGCGTCACGCCTGACCGCCCTTCTGAACGAACCAACGGCGTCGTCGTACCGGCCGGTTCTGAACGCGGTTTGCGCCTCGTCAAGCTGCTGGGCCGCCATCGCCGGCTCCGGTGCGCCAACGGCCAGCGCGACAGCCGCACCTATCCACAGAAGGCGGGTCATCACAATCCACCCCCACCGCGTTCACGAATCGCCTGCGCAGTCTGCGCTAGATCCAACAACAGGCGCTCCAGCTCCACCTCGTAGGCCGCCAACTCCATTTCCTCTCTGCTCGAGCGCAGCACGGCCAGCGAATCCTGAAGCATCCGCTGCCGTTCATAGAGGGCTGCCAACTCCGGATCTTCTTCGGCAACCTCGGCAACTATATTTGCAGTAGCGTCTAACAGAAACAACGCAGCCACACTACCGTCAGAGGCCGCTGGGTCTGGTTCGCTGCTGCCCTCTCCGTCCCCGTTGTCGTCAAGTACCGCGTGCTCCGTGAGCAGCCGGTTTTCACTCTCGTAGTAACGAGTCACTTCGTGGCGCGCGTACTCGAATGCCTCCAACACGGAAAGCCGTTGGTCGTGGTTTACGTCAGCGACGTCAGCGGTGAACGCCTCCACGAAATAGTGACAGAAGACCGTCTCATTGCGTTCAAACGGAGATCTCGTGGCAGTGACGATCGTGCGGCGCTCTCCCGATAGCGCCTCGACAAAATCGCCACTCGCACTGGCCGTGTTCACAAAGGCGATCGATTGCGTGGGGAACCAGCCCAACGCGGTCGCGAAGTCCTGCGGTGTCATGTCGGGACCGGGAAGCGAGAAACGAGACTCCGCCCCCTGGTAACTTCCGTGTCCGATCAGAAGCATGAGGATCTCGTCGTCCGCACGTACCCTTCCCGCCAGATCCCGAAGCGCAGTTTCCACATTCTCCTTCGTGGACCTGCCGTCGATCCGCTCCGGATCGCGCTCCACAGACTCGGCGAGGTACACGACGTCGCTGTCGGCAACGCCGAAACGGTTCACCGCCGCATCGATCATCGCCGTTGCCCAGTTGTGGAAGCGCTCGCGATGCAGATCGTCGCCTCCCAAGCCATTTACAATCAGCAGGTGCGTTTGCGCCGATACAGATGGCGGGCAGAGAAGCAGAGTGAGCAGAGCGGCAGCGGCGCTTCTCACGCCAGCCCCCTCCACCGACGTATACTCCACTCCGACCCCACTAGAGTCACCAACAAGAGGAAGACGATCGGCATGTCCCAAAGGTCCAGCTCATCGTAGACTGTCGAGCCACTCTCAGTGAAGCGCACGTCTTCCGGCAACGAGCCAACAGTCTCCGGTGTGTAGAATCCGCCTCCCGTCTCCTCAGTCAGGCGTTCGAGTAGCGAAACCTGCATCTCCGCGTCGAAGTACTCCTCTACCGGGTCAGCGACTTGAACGTGCGTAGATGCAATTTCGGCTGAATCGCCCTCCGTCTCGGCCTCGACACGAACGTCGTACAGCCCGCGCTCGTCAGGCTCGAACGAGACCCTGTATTCGCCGTCGCGTTCCACGGTCCACTCCATGGGAACGCGCGTTTCCTCGCCGGCCGGAGAAGTGACGGTAGCAACTACGTGCGCGTTGTTTACACTGAGGTAGGCAGAGTCTCTTACCTCGGCCGTTACTTCGACGGATTCTCGGGGTCCTACGCGATCTCTTGCTA
>JBDGYW010000165.1:0-10190 GCA_039588935.1 Gemmatimonadota bacterium
AACTGCCTTCGCGTCGACCTGACGAATCATAAGGTCGAACGCGGCGAAACACCGGCCAATGGCATTGGTGCACGCAGCTGGAACAGTGTCACGTTGCTGGACGAGCTGCCGGGCGGCATTGATCCACTTGGTCCGGAGAACATCCTCTGCATAGGGGTCGGCCCACTTACCGGGAGCCAGTTCATCGCGTCGTGCCGCTTCATAGCCAGTGCCAAGAGTCCGCTCACCGGCTACCTGGGCGATTCAGGCGCACGCGGTTTCTTCGCACCCAGCCTGCGTTGGTCCGGCCACGATCAGATCGTTATCACCGGCGCTTCGGACTCATGGGTTTACCTGTTCATCGACGATGACTTCGTCGAACTGCGGGACGCATCGCATCTCGTTGGGTTGGACATCACCGAGACGACAATACAGCTGCACGATGAGCTTGGCGATCCAGAATTGGAGGTCGCTGCCATAGGGCCTGCCGGAGAAAACCTCGTCCGCTACGCTATCATCTCGTGCAACCTGGCACGTGCGGCGGGCAGGACCGGGATGGGCACCGTCATGGGCTCGAAGAAGCTCAAGGCCATTGTCGTGCGGGGCAGCAAGCCCGTCAAACCGGCCGACCCGGAGCGGTTCAAGAAGGCGTGCGCCGAGTATCAGAGGAACGTAGAGAACCACCGGCAGTTCGAATCCCGCCGCAAGTACGGCACGACTCGTATTCTGGAAGCCCTCAACGGGATGGGTGTCCTGCCCGCGTACCACTACCGCAGCTCCGTGTTCAAGGAACTCGAGCAGGTTGGCTCCGAGGCTCTGCGCAGGGATCACGTAGTCAAGGCCAAGGCGTGTTACAACTGCAATGTCTATTGCTCTCGCTACAATGTCACTCAGTACAGTGAGGGTGAAGGACCCGAATACGAGGCGCAGGCCGGGTTCACGGTCAAGTGCGGCAACGCAGACATGGAAGTCGGGGTCGCGGCGTCGAACACGGTGAACCGCCTGGGCTTGGATTGTATCACAACGGCGGAGATTATCGCCTGGCTAATGGAGTGCCGACACGAAGGCATAATCACTGACTCCGATGTGGACGGCATTGACATGTCGTGGGGTTCTACCGAGGCAATTTTGAAGCTGCCGGACATGATCGCTCGACGTGAAGGCATCGGCGACATACTGGCAGAGGGATCGAAACGCGCCGCTTTGACATTTGGTGAAGAGGCGCGAGGACTCACCGTCGAAGTGAAGGGACTGGAGCTATTCTCCGCCGACCCGAGGGGCATCAAGGGTTACGGTCTCATGAACGCGATCAACTCCCGCGGCGGCGATCACTATCGCGGCGAGCCGATGATAGAGTTGACTGGCGACGAAGAACTCGCGAAACGGCGCGTCGGCAATCCGCAGGCCGCTCACAGACTGTCGGAAGAGGGCAAGGGCGCACTGGTCAACTACGCCGAACTGCTCGGCATCCTCTCAGACAGCATAACCGTCTGCAAGAACATCTCGAACTGTATGGATGCCGTCGACTTCGAGATTACGGCCGAGGCCTATTCCGGACTTCTAGGACGAGACATCACGCGCGATGACCTTTGGAATGCGTGCGCACACGTGAGCCAGGTGGAGCGTGATTTCAACGTCCGCGAAGGGCTGACACCCGCCGAGGACACGCTCCCAAAGCGTTTTACTGACAACCCGCTACCCGATGGCCCTGCCAAGGGTACCAGCATCAACATCGACAAGCTCGTGAAGGATTACTACGAGGTAAAAGGTTGGGGCGACTGAGCCGACCCGTTAAGGGGTCGGCTCGATGCGCATGATGACGTTGCCCGCGGGGTCGGGGCAGATCACGTGACCTTCCTCTTTCATCCAATCGCCGTCTTCCATCGGCCGCTGTCTTGCGGGCAGTAGTGGCAGTGTCGCGTGCAACGCATATAGACAGAAATGCCCGTCGGCGGGTATATAGAGCCGGCCACTCTGTAGCCTGAACAAATCGCCGGGTTTCATGCACGACGTGCATTTCCCCTTCACCTCTTCCACCACAACCTGCAGACTGCGCACACCGCCGTCCATTTGTGGGGTCGGTGCATCGGTTTTCGGCTCGCAGCAAGGAGTGTCCGCGTCCGCCCCCACGGGATCGCCGGCTTTCTTCTCGATCTTTTTGGTTCTCTCGATCTTGTAGATCACGCGACCGTTCGGGTCAGGACACTGAACGTGATGCACGCGCCCCATCCAATCTTCACCTTCCTCCTCGGCGAGTTCCCGCTCCTTGGGGGTCAGCACAGGCAGCATGGCCTGCAAGGCCCATATACAGACGAAGCCACCCTCGGGAATCCGGAGATCCCCATCCCGCACGGTGAAGTAGTCACCTACCTTGACTTTCGGATCGGCGGTGCACGTTCCCAGCACCTTCGACGCCGTGACCTTCAGCTCGTACATCGAACGCTCCTGTTGTTCATCACGTCTTTTCAGAGTACTATCGTCCTCAATCTTAGCCGCCGCCGCCTGCTCGGAAAAGCGGATCACCGGAACCGAAGTTCTTCAGCAAGGACGTCATGCTAAGCCAGCGAGAGACCTTCGCCTCGAAATTCGGGCTCCTGATGACCATGATCGGTGTCGCGGTCGGTCTCGGGAACGTATGGCGGTTCCCGTACATGGTGGGCAGGTTCGGCGGTGCATCGTTCGTGCTGTTCTATCTCTTGATGGTTCTTCTGGTCGGCATTCCCGCTCTCATGGCCGAGTGGACGCTTGGACGCCACACCCGCCGCGGGACATTAGGGGCCTTCGAGCGCGGCGGTTTGCCCGGCGGAAGGTATGTAGGTTACTTCTTCATCTTCGTGGTCTTCTGCGCCACCGGATACTACTCGAATACTCTCGGCTGGGTTCTCCTCCACGCGCTTGCGGAGGCTACATCAATTGTCGGTGTGACGATGAACCCCGGCATCATTCTACCGCCGGAAGCCGGCTTCGAACCCACGAGCTTGCTCCTCCAACTCGTTGCAACCCCGCTCGTGGTTGGTGCGTGCGGGTTTGTGCTCGTCAAGGGATTGAGGCGCGGTATTGAGCGAATCAGCAAGATCATAATGCCGACGCTACTCGTCATACTCATCGTGTTGATCGTTCGGGCAGTGACGCTGGACGGCGCAGCAGAAGGCCTGCGTTGGTACATCGGCAGTCTGAGTCTCGGGATTCTGGACGGCAGCACGATGGCTGCCGCGCTCGGCCAGGCAATATTTTCGATGTCGCTGGGTGGGACCTTCATGGTTATCTACGGTTCCTACATGGATGACTCGGAAGAGATTCCGGGCACAGCTGTTCTGACCGGTCTAGGTGACACCCTCGCCGGACTGCTTGCAGGCCTTGCAATCTTCCCCGCAGTATTTGCATTTGGCCTTGAGCCCGATAGTGGACCATCGCTGATCTTCTTTACGCTACCACAGACGTTTCAGCAGATTCCGTTGGGTGGGCTCTTCGGCCTGTTGTTCTTTGCAGGTCTCTTCGGTGCAGCATTCCTCTCCGCGGTCGCTGCGTTGGAAGTGCTGGTCGGCGGAATCGTTGACAACAGCAGGCTGTCCCGCAAGGGAGCGGTATTGCTTGCTTGCTTTATCGTTCTGGTGCTCGCCGTCCCTCCGATGATCAACATGAGGATCTTCTTTCCGTGGGACCTCACGTTCGGTTCGGGTATGCAAACTCTTGGAGCGTTTCTAGCCGTGATTACCACGGCATGGTGCATCAAGAGGTCCGATGCCCTGAGGGAACTCGCCACTGAAACAGCAAGACCTTTCCATCATGTGCTCTATTGGTGGATGCGCGTTGTGATCCCGGCGTGTGTCCTGTTTGTCGGGATGAGATGGCTGCTGGATGCAATTTCCTGAGTTGCAAGTGGCGAGTGGGCAGCGGGTATGGTACGGTAACAGCTGAAGGGCGGCATATGCGGCATGAGTTTGCGCGCGGCGTGCAGGCGATGCCACAAATGTCGCCACTCCCGCTTGTGATCTACCGTCCCTACGAATAACCTTGCTCCGACCCAGATGAAATCACGTTGGCACCACACTGGAGGCCCAATGTCTCTCCGCCGGTTCCTGCCCCCTGTGCTTTGCCTCATAGCGCTGGCAAGTGATTACACAGCCTCGAGCGCTCAACAATATGACCCTGGCCTGTTCGACGAGATGCGCTGGCGGATGATTGGGCCGTTCAGAGGTGGCCGCACAAAGGCGGCGGCTGGCGTGCCGGAGCAACCCAACGTCTTCTACATCGGCGTGGTCAATGGGGGAGTATGGAAGTCGACGGACTACGGGCACGTCTGGAAACCGATCTTCGACGACCAGCCTACCGGTTCAATCGGGGCTATCGCAGTCGCACCTTCGAATTCGGACATTATTTACGTTGGCAGTGGGGAGGGGTTGCAGCGCCCTGATCTATCGACGGGTGACGGCATCTACAAATCGATGGACGCCGGAGCGACTTGGACACACCTGGGTTTGCGCGACGGCCAGCAGATTCCACAGATCATCGTCGATCCGGATAACCCGGATCGCTTGTTCGTTGCTGTCTTGGGCCATCCGTACGGTCCCAACGAGGAACGCGGCATCTTTCGCTCGATGGATGGTGGCCAGAGCTTCGAGAAGGTGCTGTACAGGGACGAGAACACAGGCGGTGTCGACGTGGCGTTCGATCCGAGCAACGCGCAGACGATCTACGCCGTGATGTGGGAGGCACGGGAAGGCCCGTGGGAGAACGGTGTCTTTCGTGGTCCCGGAAGTGGCATGTTCAAGACTACCGATGGTGGCGACACCTGGGTTCCGCTCACGGAGGGGCTTCCTACCTTCGAGGACGACGGTCTCAGCCGTATCGGAATAACTGTCGCGCCGAGTTTGCCTAGCCGTCTCTTCGCCACGGTGGAATCTCGGCAGAACGGCGGCCTGTACCGATCCGACGATGCCGGCGAGAGTTGGCACCTGACGAACAACGATTCACGGGTCACTCAGCGCGGATCGGATTTTGCTGAGGTGAAGGTTCACCCGCACAATCCGGATATTGTCTTCACTGGTGCGATTGTGATCTGGAAGTCCACTGACGGTGGCCACACCTTCGAGACAATCCGTGGCGCCCCTGGTGGAGACGATTACCATCGGCTCTGGATCAACCCATTGTTTCCGGACATCATGCTGGTCGCCGCCGACCAGGGTGCCATCATCACGGCGAACGGGGGCGAGACGTGGAGCACCTGGTACAACCAACCGACCGCACAGTTCTATCACGTCACGACCGATAACTCGTTCCCCTACCGAGTGTGCAGCGGGCAACAAGAGAGCGGCTCGGCATGCGTCAAGAGCCGCGGCGACGGCGGTCAGATCACGTTCCGCGACTGGAGCCCCGTTGGCATCTTCGAGTACGGTTACGTCGCGCCCGACCCGTTGGACCCCGACATCGTTTACGGCAGCAAGGTATTGCGGTTCGACCGGCGCACCGGCCAGGTACAGGACGTGGGGCCAAAGCCGCTACGCGAGCCAGGCTACCGCGTAGTACGGACCATGCCGATCATCTTCTCGCCGCTCGATCCGCACACTCTTTACTTCGCATCGAACGTGCTGTGGAAAACACGTAACGGCGGTTCGAGTTGGGATCAGATCAGCCCTGACCTGACGCGCGAGACCTGGGAAGTACCTGAGAACGTCGGCAAGTATCGCGGAACTGCAGCGGCGCGCGTGACCAGGCGTGGTGTGGTTTATACGATCGCGCCATCCTACGTTGACGTGAACACCATCTGGGTCGGCACCGACGACGGCTTGATTCACGTGACGCGAGACGGCGGCGAGACTTGGAACGACGTGACGCCCCCAGAGTTGGGACCGTGGGCAAAGGTCTCTATCATGGATGCGTCTCACACCGACGCCAATACTGCGTACGCGGCAATCAACACATTGCGGCTAGACGATCTGCGGCCGCACATCTACCGCACGCGCAACGGTGGCAACAGCTGGGTTCATATCACGAACGGTATCCCAGACGGAGGCGTCGTCAACGTAGTACGGGAGGATCCTGAACGAGCCGGGTTGCTGTTCGCGGGCACCGAACAGGCGATCTATGTCTCGTTCGACGACGGTGACAACTGGCAGTCGCTGCGTTTGAATATGCCGGCGACATCGATGCGCGATCTCGTCATCAAGAACGATGATGTGGTTGTTGGGACTCATGGTCGCAGTTTCTGGATCCTCGACGACATCACTCCGTTGCGCCAGATCGAGCAAGAAGTAGTCGACAACGATGCCTTCTTATTCGAGCCGCAGCAGGCCTGGCGCTTCCGCTGGAACAAGAACACCGATACGCCGCTGCCGCAGGGTGAGCCGGTAGGCGAGAATCCCCCTGATGGTGCGATCTTCAACTACTTCCTTGGAGCGGATGCGCGAGGCCCTGTCACCTTGGAGATCCTCACGGAGAAGGGAGAGATCATCCGACGATTCTCCAGCGATGACGAACCCGAACCACCGCTCGAAGGGCAAAACGTTCCGGATTATTGGCCACGGCCGCTTCAGGTGTTGTCAGCTGAGGCAGGTATGCATCGGTTTGTTTGGGATCTTCACTACCCACGACCTGCAGTGCTCCGTTTCGGTTATCCGATCGCGGCTGTGCCATACAACACTCCCGTGACGCCGTTTGGCTCGTGGGTCCTGCCAGGGCGTTACACGGTCAGGTTGGCCGCCAACGGCGCGACCTACACGCAACCCCTGACCGTGAAGATGGACCCGCGTGTTCAGACTCCTGCCGCGGAACTCGAACGCCAGTTCCAGCTTTCGAGGAAACTAGACGGATTGTTGCGCGAGGATTTCGCGGCCCTGGAAGCGGTGCGGGCGTTCCGCGCCGATCAGGAAAATTCGGCCATGGACGAGGAGGCAAGAGAAATCGAGGTCGGCCTGAGACAACTCAACAGTGCATTAGGGTCACTCTTCCGAATGGTGGAACGAGTCGACTTGCCACCGACATCTCAGGTGGTGGACGCAATAGGGGCGACTGAACTCGAGTTGCGTGCGGTTCTTTCGCGGTGGGAAGCTCTCGAGCGCAAATAGAACGTTGGGATTACCTGCGCCTGAGCGTCGGATCCAACTCCATGATGATCTGCCGCGGGCGCGGATCGCTCGGAAAGTAGCGCAACCACAAGCGCGCGGCAGCGAGCGTGCGCGGAAAATCTCGTTCCGCGTTGAGCACGCGCACGAAATTCAAGTGTGCTTGTGCCATCGTCGGCTGCAGCGCGATCGCACGTTCATAGTGCTCGGCGGCCTGACGCAGCTCACCGCGCGCGAAAAGGACGTTGGCTAAGCTGGCATGGCCGAGAGCTTCGTGCTCGTTAATGCCTAGGGCCGTGCGATAGGCGCGTTCGGCACCCACGGTATCACCGAGACTCTCGAGCGAGATACCCATGTTGACCCACACCAGAGGCTGGCGTTCGTCCAGGTCGATCGATCTGCGTAACACCGCCACAGCGCTGTCGTGATTCCGTCGGTTTGCATGTGCCAAAGCCATATTCCGCAGGATCGCTGGGTTGTCGGGCTGGATCTCCGCCGCTTTCCGGTATGTAGCGACAGCAAGACCCAGTTCGCCACTTTGGAAATGAAGGTCTGCAAAGGTCCCGAGCGCGACCGCCCAGCGGGCTCTGATAGGCACTCCGCCACTCTCCGATTCCTCCAGCTCCTCCATCAACAACCGATTGGTTGCGGCGTCGCTCCCCCTGGCCATGTGGAGCGCCGCGAGTGCTGTGGCTCTAACATCGATGTCGGCGCTGTGCGCAAGCTGCCACAACGTCTGGCTCACATCTGCATCAAGCGCAGCCATGTTGGGCCGCAGGAAGCGAGCAACGAACACTCCCAGGGCCTCAATCTGCGCAGCGGGGAAGCTGGACGAGTCCCGCAGCACGCCAGCAGAGGCACGTTGGTCGAGTGCTTCGGGCTCGATCAGTGAAGCAACGATTGGCTTGTGTGGTTTGAGTTCACCATACCATTGCCTCGTCACCCTCTCGAGCGCTGCTATCGAGCTATCCGCGTGGCAACCCGCCATGGCGCATGCGTTCACAATGCCCATTCGATCGTCAAAACCCGGACGTGGAATCGGAATCGTGTGATCCGACCGGGCGAAGCGGAGATGATATCCGAGTTCAGGATGTTGCAGGTACGGCATGTGACAATCCACACACCTGCTTCCGTCCGTGCCGGGCTCATGGAACGTATGAGCCTCAGGATCCTCCGCCTTGCTCGGATGACAGTCAGTGCATTGCTCGTCGGCAAACCGGTCGGACAGCTCCCGTCCCCATATGTCGCGGTACATCTGCGTGTGTGGATCGTGGCAATCGACACAAGTCATCGAACCGTTCAGATAGCAGTCGCTGTAGCGGTGGTTCCCCTGATAGGCGAAGGACCGGACGCGGCCGTCCGGAAAGAACGGCCCACCTCCGAGCATTGTCAGTCCGACCGAGTAGTAGTCTGCAAGCGGCTCACCCGGTAGATAGCCCTGCCGCATCACATCTTTCAGAGCGTGGCAACGAAAGCAGACATTCAATGACCCATCCTTGGTCAGAGTGGCCAAGGCATCGACTGCTATTTCGGAATCCTCTCCAATGGTTTCGGGCTGCGATCGTTCGACGTGTTCGAACATTGGGCCGTGACACGATTCACAGTCGATCGCCAGGGTAGTAATGCGAGTGGAATACCGGTTCGCCGTACTGTCGAAGGCGAGATCCACGAGTGCCGCATGACATTCCTGACAATTGGCATAGGTGTCATCCGTGCCGAGGATCCTCACGGGTGGCCAGTCGGCACACTCTGTGAGGGACATGTCCATCGTTATTGGGATCCAGCCGCGATCGCTGCGCGTATTCGTGTTGCAGAACCAGAGGTCTTCGTGGCGGATGAAGTCGAATGGGAGAAAACGCACGGTACCGTCGGGAAACTCTGATACGAACCCCTGCGTGCCACCACCGTACATGTGCCCGCCGCCAATCACTCCGGAGACGGTCAGAGTCACAGGTTCAAACCCTTCCTGCTCTACCACGAACTGATAGCCGCTGTCGGCACCCACAATGGGCCTCACGATTGCATCCGCAAACCGCATCGGCCTCCCGTCAAAGCGGGCGATGATCAGTTCTGTGGTGGGATTGCCTCCGGCCTTGCCATGAGTCGAGGTTTGCCAGGCAGCGTACTGCGTCTCATGACACTCTTCGCATGTTTCGGCTCCGGCGAAGTCTTCATACACCAGGTTTTCGGAGGCCGTCGCGCCTAGGTGGACCGGGGCACCGCCGTCATCGCGCAATGCAAAAAACCAGTAACCCGCAACGACAATCGCGACGAGCAGAAATGCCAACAGTGGGGCTGATCTCGATCTGCGGGTTCCTTCTGTGCCCATCTGCCGAGCACCGGCCGAACGCGCCACCTGCTCTCGCTCCTGGTTTGGCACACCTGGAACGGTAGGCGACTCACTGCACGACGGCGGCCGTACATCGTCCGAAGCTTCGCTAGGAATGTCCTTCGGTCGCTGAGTCTTTGCCTTCTGTTTGTTCTTCTGCTTCTTCTTACGTCCCATCCGTCAAAATTCTCTCATGGTACGCCAGCAGGGCGTTTCATCGAAGCATTCTCGGCTTCAGAGAACATAACATGTCATCCAAAAATGCAGCGGCGGTCAGAGGGTTCCCGCAACGGCTGCGGTAGTGTACAGTTGAACGTCGGCCTGAGCTTTCTCGTCTACGTTTCGAAGGTATTTGATGAAGAGTTCCCACAAAGTCGCTCTGACCTTCTCAATTCCGCTGATTCTTTTTGCGATCGTCTTCTTCCTTCTGATGCGCGGAATGACCAGAGACCGGCTGGTGGGAGTGACTCCGGAACCACCTTTCTCAATAACACATACCGACTCGGACATACCGTTGGAGCACTCCGACGAATTCTGGGCCCGCTTTGCTCCGGTGACTGTTCACCTCTGGCCGCAGAACGCGAGGGTCCCCTACGGAACCGAGGAGCGCGACATCGTGGTAAGGGGTGTCTACAACGATCGGGAGATAGCATTTCTCGTGGAGTTCGAGGACGAGACCGAGAACCGGGAAGGACCGTTGAACCGTGATGCGTGTGCGGTCTTCTTCGGGCCGTCAGACTCCCCGGCAACCGCGCAAATGATGGGGCACGGTGGGAAAGGAAATATCTGGCATTGGGTGGCAGATCAGGACGCCGAGGCAC
>JBDGYW010000166.1:0-10167 GCA_039588935.1 Gemmatimonadota bacterium
GTTTAGCCCTCTCATCATCATCCGCAGTGAGGTATACCTTGAGAGCAGCGTCGGGGAATACGACACTCCCGATGTCTCTTCCATCGAGCACAGCACCTCTTGGATGGGACGCCACAGCCACTCTGAGGGCGTCATTGACCCAGTCGCGCACCTCCGGAAGGGCCGATACGGGTGAGGAGTGGGCGGTAACACGATCTGTACGGATCTCCTTTGATACATCCACGCCCGCGACTTCCGGCAGATATCCAGCCTCACACAGCTGAAACCGGACCGGCAGTGAATTCGCGAGGTCCACGATCGCTCGCCCATCCAAGTTCAACCCGGCGTCTAAGGCGGCCAAAGCAACGGCCCGATATAGAGCCCCGCTGTCGACATGTGCGAATTCCAAACGCTCAGCGACTGCCCCAGCTGTGGTCGACTTCCCTGAACCGGACGGACCATCAATTGCGATTACGCGACTAGTCATATCCCCTCACAGCCCGCAGATCCTCGAAAAACTTCGGATAGCTTATCCCTGTAGACGCGGTCTCGGAGATTTCCAGGCTCACTCGCGGGGCAGCTCCAAGAACCGAAAAAGCCATCGAGATGCGGTGATCTCCTCCGGTTTCGATGCGACCGCTCAATGGCAGTTCGGTACCGCTGATGTGAAGATCGTCACCACTCACCTCGGCCTGAACGCCTATCTGCCTGAGGTTCTCTGCGAGCGAGTCGAGGCGGTTACTCTCTTTGACCCGCAGCTCCCCGACCGCCCGGAAATTTGTTTCACCGACGGCCCGGGCGGCAAGCATGGCGAGTATCGGTACCTCGTCGACTAACCCAGGTATTTCCTCTGCATGCACTTCGGTCCCACGCAACGACGCCGGACGCACGATCAGGTCCGCCACTGGTTCTCCTCCGGTATCGCGTTCATGCTCAACGCGGACTTGCGCACCCATGCGGCGCAAGACTTCAAGAAAGCCTGTGCGCGTTGGGTTCACTGATACACGCTCAACCAACAGTTCCCGCCTTCCAGCCAAGATTACCGCAGCAACCAGGAACGCAGCGGATGAAGGATCCCCAGGGATATTCAGTTCGAGCGACCGTATCGTCCGCAACAAGTCCCCCGAGGCCGGTAGCTCGACATCTAGGCCATCCGTACGAAGATCAACCCCAATGAAACGGAGCAAGCGTTCGGTGTGATCTCTCGACCGGATCGGTTCGACAACCGTCACCGGCACGTTCGCGGTCAAGCCTGCAAGCAGGATCGCACTTTTTACCTGAGCACTTGCAACAGGGCATTCGTATCTGATTGGCTCCAATCCACCTCCACGAATTAACAGAGGCAACGAATCTCCCCGTTCCTCGGAAACCCGGGCACCCATTTCCACTAGTGGCCGAGTCACCCTCCTCATCGGTCGGCGCCGGAGCGACGAATCGCCATCAACTCGTGCCTCAAACCGATGGCCGGCCAGAGCGCCAATCAGAAGGCGTGCCGTTGTACCGGAGTTGCCGCAGTGCAGCGTTGCAGATGGGCCATGCCACCGCGTGCCGCCTATGCGGACCGGATGGCCCTGGCGGAGCGGGCTCACCTGAACTCCGAGTTGACGTAGAACCTTCGCAGTACTTCGAGTATCTGCAGCGGTCAACGGATTCTGGATCTCCGCCGTAGCGCGTATCAACCCTGCTAGCAGGAACGCCCGATGGGTAATGCTCTTGTCACCAGGCGGTGCAATCGTGCTGACGCCGCTCATTCCTCGAGTCTTTCCCGCCAACGACACCCGGATTCGAACCATCTTCTGACCCGGGCTGCGTTTCCAGCCTCGATATCAGCAACCAGGCGGCCCGTCTCCATCAGCACAGCATCAAGTGCTGTCAGGACCTGCCCCCGGTTCTCGAGGATGATCTCGGTCCAGGTGTCGGCATTCGTCACCGCAGCTTGGGTCGCCTTCATTGCACCTGTCCCGTACGTGACGCCTTTCGGCCCCCTCTTAGCCAGAGCGACGGCAAGTGCGGATGCGACGACTTGCGGCATGTGACTCGTCCACGCCAGCGTCCCATCGTGTGCCTCTGCACTGAGCAGTACGGGCTCTGCACCCACCACACGCTTCCAGAAATCCGCAACTTCGGCGGCGGCAACATCTCCTCCCGGCAACGGAGTCACATAGATGAGTCTCCCAATCAGCAAGTCAGGCCGGGCCGCACCGAAGCCAGTACTATGCAGGTCCACCAAGGGGTGAGATCCGGCAAAATGCCGATCCATCTTAAGTTCCGTCGCCTTCGCTACTACGGGTCCTTTAACGCCCGCAACATCAGTGCAGTAACCTGGCCGATCAACGAGTATTGACGCCAGCCGCTCCAGCATCTCGATAGTCATTAGAGGTGGAAGAGCGACGACAATGAGCTCCGAAAGCTCAACCACCCTCTTGATGTCGGCTGCGATCTCGGTTACGGCGCCGACCTTGACGGCCGCGACTCCCTCTCTGGGAACGAGTGAGTATCCTATGACACGCTTCACACCAGCCTGAGCAGCCTGCCACGCGACCGAGCCACCCACAGCACCGAGGCCAACTACACCCAGCGTGTCTGGCTTCATATCAGGTGAAGTTGACGGGGTATTTGAAACAGCACGGCACAACGGATCCTATGCATGTCGAATGTCACACAAGCACGAGCGAGGGAGTGCGCGAGCACGCCAGCGAGTGCCGGTAACCTAGTTGAGCGAGTTCAAAGATGGGAACCAGAAACCCGAATGCTACGTCTACTCGGCCTCCGCTCCGCCAACCGGATGTGGATCAACTCCTCGTCGGCTCGTTGAACGGTGTGTTGTAGAGTCTCTTCAGGGTTTCGGATTGCCCAACCAAGCGTGATAGGGATAGGCGCAGCAAGCCTGGCCCGCTCAGCATACCGACGAGCCACCTCTCGAGTTGACTCCACACTGTCACCTTGGAGCACAACGACAAACTCGTCACCACCGGTTCGCACAACGGCATCTTCCGCGCGCGCTTCCCGCATCAGGAACTTCGCCAATCTCTTCAGCACGTCGTCGCCGGCAGCATGCCCGTGTAAGTCGTTGTAATCCTTGAACTTGTCAACGTCCATCACTATTGCGCCTATTGCGGTTCCGGCCTCATTCACCTGCGCTTCCAGATCATCGAGAAACCGACGGTTATAGCAACCCGTCAGCGCGTCTCGGATTAGCAACTTCTTCAGCTGCTCCTCAAACTCCTTGCGTCGAGTGATGTCGATGAGGATACCGTAAAGCAAGGGTTCGCTTATTTCGGGATCGTGCACCAGATAGCACGTGTCCAACACTGTACGAAACGTTCCGTCTAGGCATTGAATCTCGAGTTCGAAGTCGCGAACCGAACCATCGCGCTCGATTTGGGCGTGCTCCTCTTCCCATTGCTGCGGGTTGGCACAAAGGTCGCGAATGTTGCCCGCCTGCAGTTCCTCTAAGGAACCAGCTCCCAGCAACTCTATCAACGCAGGGTTCGCATCCAAAACTGCGCCCCCTGGCTTCGTGATATAGATCCCCTCGCTGATATTGAACACCCACTCGCGCAGTGTGTCAGCATCGCGGAGGGGCCGTGAATCTGTTTCTCTCGCAGGATCATCGCTTGTGAAAGAAGACTCGTTCATAGTCCATCACTCAGAACATCGATCTCAGGCATTTCTGGACACAATTGATTTCAAACCTTCCTGCGCCGCGCTGCGCACTTCCTTGTCTCGATCTTGTGCCAATTCCTTGAGAACTTGCCGTGCAGCGTCACCGCCCGCGAGCGTGAGTCCTTCTACTGCCGCGCGGCGGTCGCCGCTCGGCCGTTGCTGTGCGAACATCTTCCCCTTGCGCCTTGCCACATTTTCCAATGTTCGCACTGCCTCAGGTGTGCCGATTCGGCCCAGTGCTCGGCAGACTTCCTCTCGTACCTCAGGGTCCTCTTCGCGCTCCAACTCGTTCGCAAGCGGCATTATCAGACCACTCAGCCCAGCTCCCGCAAGCTCCTTTGCCACCGTCATGCGAACTTGCGAATCCTCGTCGCGCAGCGACGTGTGCAGGTGGCGTGCCGCAGCAGGTGTGCCAATACGGGCGAGTGCGATCGCGACGGACTGCCGCACACGCAAATCGTCGTGACCGACCACTTTCCCCAACTCAGGTACCGCTTCCTCAAGACGAAGTTCGGCAATGAGATCGGCGACGTTGCGCACTACATACCACTGGTGGTGGTTCAACATCGCGACGACGTTGCTAGTACCCTCACCCAACTTTCCGAGCGCCGTCATATACGCCCGCCGTTCGGCGAAGGTCGGCGCTCCAACCAGGAGGTCGAGAAGAAGCTGTGTCGCATTAGGACCGGCACGACCCATGATCACCAATACATCTTCAACGTAGAGCGGGTCCAGAAGAAGGTTTGCTAAAGGCCTGAGGATCTCTGAGCCAAGCATGCGGCGCAAGGCAACGCCACAGCAGATTCTGACATCTTCCTTGGATGCTTCAGATTCCTGACGGATTACCGACAGAATCGCCTCGATCGCTTCCTCGCTGCGTTTGTTCCTAACTGCCTTGACGACTCCATCCGCTATGGAATCCAGTCCGGCAGTGAGCTGCGGACCGGCTTTGAGTCCGCGAATTCGTTTGGCGGCAACTCCCAGCGAGACCCTACCGTTTCGGATCTGTTCGATCAACTCGTCGATCGAGGGAAGGTTACCCGGTGAGGCTGACTTCGGCTGCGGTGCTGGCGCACCGGTCACGTCTTCCTGAGCCTGACTCTCTTCGGATGCGGCACCACGAGCTGTAACCGCATCTGTCACCCGGCGCGACCGATCGTTGTCGGCTCCTGATTCGTCATCCGGACCCAGGACGTGTATGCGATGGACCTTGGCGGCCAACAACCGTTGCTCGACACCGTCGCCGCCCCCATAACCACCGGACTGAACGGAGAGGCCCCTCAGGAGTTGCATGAGCGATGCTGCGGACACGCCTTGTGCGATCTGCACCTCGGCGACGCTGTGCGCATTCATCTGTCCTACGAGCAATGGAATAGGGGGCGTGTCAGTCGCAACCACGACACCCTCCACCGACAGTTCTGGTCCTTTGAGGCGCACCGTCCAGCTTCGGCGAATCGTCATCTCCGAAAGCGAGCGCAAAACCTCTTTGGCCTCGTCGACTCCACCAGGCTTGGATCGCAGCAGATCGACCATCCTGGCTATCAGCAATACCAATCGTTGTCCGTCGGTCATAGAGATAACATACCGATGCACCAGGGAGGGCTGCAAACACAAGTCACCTCTGGCGTCGGTCAGCCCCCCCCCTCAATTATTCGATGATGTCCCAGGTTCCCTGAAACCGGTCGAGGAGCTCCCGACTGCGGCTGTCGAGTGGATGGCCCCGACGCGGTACGTCAACATGCTTGTCCGCCCCGCAGAGCGCGGTCGAAAAGTACCGTTGACCGGTGTCGTTTGCCAGGACGACGACTGTCCGAACCTCCGGCCGTTTGGTGACGAGCTTCACTGCGGCCGCAACGTTACATCCGGACGATATCCCACAAAAGACGCCCTCCTCACGGGCAAGTCGCTGCGCCATCGCGACGCTCTCCTCGGTGCTCACCGTGATCACGCCGGTCAGTTCCTTTACATCCAGGTTACGCGGCACGAATCCATCACCGATGCCTTCGATCCCGTGAGGACCCCAGCGGCGGTGCGAGAGAATCGGACACTCCGCGGGCTCGACTGCATAAAGACGAAGGGATGACCTCTGTTGCCTCAAGAACCGTCCGGCTCCCGTTAGCGAGCCGCCGGACCCTTGCGAGGCGACGAGCGCATCGATACGTCCATCGCATTGCTCCCAGATTTCCGGACCGGTTGTCTGAGAGTGTGCCTCAGTATTTCCGGGGTTGTCAAACTGGGCCGGTATCCAAAACCGCTCGGGATCAGACTCATAGATTTCCTGCACCTTCTGCAAAGAAAGATCGACGTCGCTCTCTCCACCCGGCGTGAAGATCAACTCTGCTCCATAAGCCTGCATTAGACGCTTGCGTTCTTCGCTCATTCCAATGGGCATCACCACGACGCAATCGTATCCCTTCACCGCCGCAATACATGCGCACGCCGCTCCGGCATTACCGGTGCTACACTCGAGCACGGTTGTGCCGGGTCTCAGATCGCCGTTGCGCTCAGCTTCCTCGAACATGTGCAGGTAGATACGATCCTTCAGGCTGCCGCTGGGACCGTACCACTCGAGTTTCATCAAGATTGCGGCGTCGAGTTCAGAGCCTACGCGCCGCAGGCGCACCATGGGAGTGCGTCCGATAGCTTCCAATATGGAGTCCAACGAACGCCCGTATGCGGGCCAGTCGACTGCCCCGTGAAGTTCCTGCTTCAACGCTCACCTCCGTCAGAACCGAGGTCCGCGAATCTCAGGTTCAGAATCGGGTACTTCGACCAATCTTCATGGTCAAAATGCCACCACTCAAACTCGTACACGCTGAATTCTTCCGCCTCCATGAATCTACGCAGCAGATCACGATGCCAACGCTGGAATGAAGTACCACCTGGATATCGCGCGAAGGATCGTTCAGAAAACTCGTCGTAGCCACCTACCATCTGCACGGGCTGCCCTGTGTCGAGGTCGTACAGGGTGACATCCGCCGCGGATCCGCGGTTGTGTCTGGAGCCGCTCGAGGGATCGGCAACGAAAATCTTGTGTTCCTGGGGAGTTGCATCCCAGAACATTTTGGTAACGTACCACGGACGGTATGCATCGTGGACGAGCAGCGCAAAGCCGTGTGCACGAAGTTGGCGGTGTGCACGAACGAGTGCCTCCGCGGCCGGCCTCTGGAGAAATGCACGTGGCTCGTCATAGAATACTGTACTCATGAAGTTATTGGTGGAGGCGTATCGAACGTCCAGCTGGATACTCGGATCGATTTCCACAACCTCCGCCAGATCGGGCTCACGCAGCTCATCCGATTCCATAGGTGGGTCAGCTGCAAGCGCCGCCTCTCGCAGCTCCGCGATAGGGTGAAGCGGTTCGATCCTGAATACCTCACCAGCTTCCGGGCCAATTGAGCGGCGCTGGAAGGTGACTCCCCCCAATGTCACCGAGTTTGCGCTGCCAGCCTCAGACCGGGAAAACACAACTCGTTCGCCGGCGTACAATCCCCTATCGGGGAATACGAACTCGTCACGAGTAACCCGGGCGAGCGGATAGTACAGAAGCCACTCGATCAGAACATTCAAGGCTCCGTTCCGTTCCAGTACGTAAAGCGTATTGTGGTCCCAACCGTACTCACCGATCAGCCCTGTCCAGTCGGATGGCTCAGGAGACGGTCTCCGATCCTGAATTCGCTGAAAGGTGCTGCCACCCAGAACCACCGCAGATTCGCCGGGAAACAGGCGAGTCCCGTATGCGTGAACATCATCGACCAGGATTGTGTCATCCAGCGACCTCAGCTCCACAACCGATCCGCCGCCGTCAACCTGCATGAACAGACGTTCAGCCCACTCGGTGAGTTCGATCCCCATTTCCTGGAACTCGTATCGGCCCAGGAGGCGGCGCACTAGACTCGGTGGCACCGGATCGCTGGTCCGCAGAGTCGGAGCTTCTCGACCGGCCCGCACCGCAAGCATCGTTTCCAGTGCTGAGTTAGCGATTCGTTCAACCACCGAATTGGCAAAATCCTTCGTAGCAACAACGACCACACCGACCTTGTCCTCCGGCAAGACCGCCAGTTCAGTGGCAAAGCCGTAGATGGCGCCGTTGTGTCCGATTCGCCGGTGACCCAGGAAATCCGAAATGCCGAACCCGATGCCATAAGCGGGTGTCTCATCGGTTTCCGCATACTGCGGTGCCCACATGTCATTGAGCGTTATCTGATTGAGTATTCGCCCACCGGGGCCTTCGCCTCCAGCAATCAGGACGCTAATGAACTTGGCCAGATCCTCTACCGTCGAGTACATGCTACCTGCGGGTGACATACCGAGTTCGAACGTCGGTGCCTCGAACTCGCGACCGTCGAGGGTCCACATATACCCGGCTGCAATGTCAGCGCGAACGCCTGAATTCCGCTCAAATGCACTGTTTGACATGCCGAGCGGCTCGAGCACCGCACGCCTGAGGTACGAACTGAACGCCTCCCCTTGGGTGCGCTCGAGGGCATATCCCACGACCGCGATGGCCGCGTTCGAGTACTTGATCGTCGTCTCGGGAGCGTACACGAGTTCGGTGTTGTTCAGGCTCATCGCCGTCTGTCGTAGCGAAGGTTCGGAGGGGTCGAAGTAGTGACCGACGGGAGGCTCGCGCACCAGGCCGGAGCGATGGGACATCAGATGCCGCAGCGTAATCGGCACACCAGACCTGTTTTCGGGACGGAACTCGGGCAGGTATTCGGTGACCGGAGCGTCCAGGTCCATACCGCCGCGTTCAACCAACTGCATGACCGCAATGTCAGTGAAGAGCTTGGACACCGATCCGACCCGGTAGACAGTTTGGGATGTTGCCGGCACGCTGTCTGTTGGGTTGGCATACCCAAACCCTTTCGCCCACACAATCTCCTGGTCATCGACGAGAGCAATCGATAGGCCCGGTAATCCTTTCTGATGCATCTCGCCTACGATGAACTGTTCAAGGACCTGCGAAACGGCTCCATAGTCCCGCCGCGGGCCGATGGAACTTGGTTCCGACTCGCACCCCAAGCACACCAACACCAGCAACGCGTACGGGAGCGCTATTCGCATTTGCACTAGATTGCATCTCGTCATCAACTCTCCCAAAGTCCGGCAACAACGCATACCGAAAAACGGGAGGTGCGCAGTTGCGGTTATCCGTCAAGTGCCTCTTTATACAAATCGGTACGAGGCCACGCAAGGCAGTCTTGTTCCACGACACCAAGACAACCGGAGAATAGCTGAGGTGCGACAGTCGACGATCTTTCAGAGGTACTTTCTACCCGGATTCGTCTTTCAATCGGTGGTGATCGCGGGGGGATATGGAACCGGGCGGGAGTTGGTTGAGTTCTTCCTGACACAGGGACCGCTCGGCGGCCTGCTTGCGATGCTGCTCGTCTCAACTGTCATATGGAGTGCGGTGTGCGCTTGTAGCTTCGAGTTCGCCCGTGCGTTCAGAGCATACGACTACAGGAGCTTCTTTCGACAACTACTCGGGTGGGCGTGGCCTTCATTCGAGATCTGCTATTTCGCGTTGGTGTTGATCATCCTCGCGGTGATTGCGGCAGCGGCCGGATCGATCTTGCAGGAGACTTTCGGCCTGCACTATGCCATTGGCGTGGTAGGGATGATGGCTGCAGTCGGATACCTTGTATTCCGTGGCAGTGGAACCATCGAGAAGTTCCTCGCTGGATGGTCTTTCCTGCTGTACGGCGTTTACATCGTGTTCTTCGTTTGGGCGTTCACGAGGTTTGGCGGTGACACGATCTCGGCGCTTGCGTCCGGCGAACGCAGCGGAAGTTGGCCTATCGGCGGTGTGGAGTATGCTGCGTACAACCTCGCGGTCATACCGGCCGTGTTGTTCTGCACACGTCACATGCAATCTCGAAAGGAAGCGGTAACAGCTGGACTGCTTGCTGGGCCGATCGCAATCATACCGGGATTCCTGTTTTATATGACAATGGTCGGTCAGTACCCAGCCATTCTGGAGAGCACCGTCCCGGTCAACTATCTCCTGGAACTCATTGGGTCCCGGTGGTTCCAGCTCGCCTTTCAGATCGTTCTGTTTGGTACCCTGGTCGAAACGGGCACAGGATTGATCCACGCAGTCAACGAGCGGATCGCGAAAGTGTACACGGAGAAAGACGCGACGATGCCGATGTTCCTGCGCCCGGTGATCGCAATTCTGCTGCTGATAGTGGGGGCGCTACTGGCACAATTCGGTCTGATCGGCCTCATCGCGCGCGGATACGGGACGCTCACCTGGATCTTCCTCTTCATCTTCGTGATCCCGGTGCTGACGTGGGGAGTGTGGAAGCTGTGGAATCAAGGCGAACGAACCACCGAAACGGGCATCTAGATGATGGCGGAGGAATAGATGAGCATGCCAGCACAGTTCGACTTTCGACCGCTCACTACCTCCCAGGATTACGCTGCATGCGTTCGACTTCAGCTGATAACCTGGGGTGAGGAATTCACGGAGGTGGTACCCCCTGTGATACTCATGCTCACCCAGAAAGTGGGGGG